>CAYMLC010000574.1:0-2025 GCA_964390765.1 uncultured Nitrospirales bacterium | reverse complement strand
CGCTCTCATACACACAGTCTATCAACGTATGTATGCAAAGTTAAAACGCTCTAGCGCGCCATACACGGCGAAGGGGCCACCCGGTGCGGGCAGCCCCTCCATACGATAGTGCCGGTGCGTGGTGCGGCCTAGAGCTGACCGTAGGGCAGCGGACCAAACTGCGCGAGCTTGGGCAGTGCGTCGACGTCGACCGGCGCTTCGGCGAAGCGCTCGTCCAGCATGCGCGAGGCCGAGCCTTCTTCCTTCGATTCCGAGCCGCCACCGCCCGAGCCGGTAGTGGTTTCGCAGCCGACCATCATGCCGCATGCTGCAGCCAAGCAAAACGCAAACATCCAATTCCGCATATCAACACCTCCTGGTTGGTTGTTGAAACAGCGTATCACGGATGCGCTCACGCCGCAAGGCGCAACAAACCCGCCGCCTGCACGGAGCGCCTCAACCCGCGGCGGCCCGCTGGCGCCATCGCGGCTCGGGCGGGGTATAGCGTTCGCGTGGCGTGTGGCTGGGCAGACCCTGGCCCGCCGAGAGCCACACGGCCTCTTCGCCGAGCAGACCACGCAACTCCTGCAAGAGCGACGGCGCCGGTGCGGCGCGGCACACTTCCGTGGCCAGCACCACCGCCTCGCCGCCGGTGGCCAGCGGACAATGGAGGTACACATCGAGCGCACCCCTGCGCCGGTCGATGGCCTGGGCGGCCTGGTCGAGTGTATCAGCGGGTGCACCGGCCGGCACGCGCAGATGCAGCGCCCGCGCCAACTGCGCCTCGGCGGATTCGAGCGGCAAGAGGTCCATGGCGACAAGGCCGGCTTCATCGTTGCGGTAGTTCACGCGCGCCTGCACCATGATGAGCGTATCGGGCACGAGCAGTGCGCCGCGCTTCTCGTAGAGGTCGCTGAACACGGTGACCTCGACCGGGCCCTCGAGTGTATCGACGGTGAGGAAGGCCATCTTCGCGCCGCGCCCGGTAATGTGGGTCTTGGCCTGTTGCACGATCCCGCCCAGCGTGAGGACCTCGCCCTCTGGCAGGTCGGGCAGCCGCTCGGCCTCGAAGGTCTCGAGCCGCTTCAGCACATCGCGATAGGGGTCGAGCGGGTGGCTGGAGACGTAGAGTCCGAGCACTTCTTTCTCGTACAGCAGGATTTCGCTTTCGGGCCACTCGAAAAGCCTGGGCTTTTCGTGCACACGGCCACCGCCCTCTTGTTCTCCCCCCATCAGGTCGAAGAGCGACGACTGGCCCGACGCCTTGTCGCGTTGCACGATATGCGCTTCGCTCAAGGCCGCATCGATACTGGCAGCGACCTGGTGCCGGTTCCACCCGGTGGAGAGAAACGCCCCCGCCTTGTTCAGGTTCTCGGCGATGCGCTTGTTGATGACGCGCGATTCGAGCCGCTCGCAAAAGTCGTAGATGTCGCGGTAGGGGCCACTCGCTTTGCGCTCCTGGTAGATGGCGGCGGAGGGCCCTTCCCCCACGCCCTTGATCGCGCCCATGCCGAAGCGGATGTCGCCACCGCTGAGCGTGAATACCGTCTCGCTCTCGTTTACATCGGGTGGCAGGACCGCCACGCCGATGCGGCGGCATTCCTCGACATAGATGGCGATTTTGTCGAGGTTGCCACGTTCGCTGGTGAGCAGCGCGCACATGAACGCCGCGGGATAGTTGGCCTTCAGGAAGGCCGTCTGATAGGCGACATAGGCGTAGGCCGTGCTGTGCGATTTGTTGAAGCCGTACTCGGCAAACGTCTCGATCTTGTCCCAGAGCTTGTCGATCAGTTCCCCGTCGATTCCGTTCTTGCGGCAACCCTCCTCGAACTGCACGCGCTGCTCGGCCATCAGGTCCCGCATCTTCTTGCCCATGGCGCGGCGCAGAATATCGGCCTGCCCCAGCGAGAAGCCGGCGACCGCCTGCACGACCTGCATCACCTGCTCCTGGTAGACGGCGATGCCGTAGGTCTCGCGCAGAATCGGCTCGAGCAGGGGATGGTCGTATTCGATGAGGTCGTGATTGAACTTGTTCTGGATATA
Organism: uncultured Nitrospirales bacterium; assembly: GCA_964390765.1. Taxonomy (GTDB): domain Bacteria; phylum Hydrogenedentota; class Hydrogenedentia; order Hydrogenedentales; family JAGMZX01; genus CAYMLC01. The sequence goes on along the minus strand of CAYMLC010000574.1, from coordinate 3 downwards.
GGT
>CAYMLC010000573.1:0-2026 GCA_964390765.1 uncultured Nitrospirales bacterium | reverse complement strand
CCCCCCAGCGCCCATGCAAAACCGCATCCGCCGTCACCTCGTGCTGAAGCGCCGCCGCCCGATCTTCGAACCAGTACACGCGCGCGCCCAAATCCGGCTCGAGCACCGTCCAATCGTTGGGCCCCGCAAACAGCCGCTCGGTCCATGGTTCGCCGGGGCGCCGCACAGAGAAGACGACCGTCGGCTCGCCCGTGGGGTGGCGCACCAAGCCGCTGTAGGGGCGCAGCGAAGCCACGTCGTAACGCGCCTCGCCCACCTGCACCACGTCGCCCGGCGTCACCTCGATCGTACGCTCGTCGTCGCGGCGCCCCACCTGCAAGACATCGCGTGGTGCGAAGCGGCGGCGCACATCGACCGATTCCAGGCGTACCCTGAACGGCAGATTGCGCGCGTTGTAACCCTTGTTCGGGTCCAGCCGCTCCGCCGCGCGCGGGTTGTCGAACAGAATAAACTCGGCCGGCATATTGCGCTGAATGCCGAGAAAGCCACCGCCCGCCTCGCGCACCATCACACTTTCCGTCCGGCCCTCCTCCACCAGCAGCAGGCCATCGAATGCCGTGATGTAGCCGTAGAACCACCCGCCCGCCAGAAAGAGCACACCCAGGTAGAGGAAGGCCCAGAAGAGTTTGCTGTAACCGCGTGGCCCCATACGCCGAGCGCAGCCCCTCAGGCCTGGGCCTTGGCCGCCGCTTGCTGTGCCTCGCGCTCGCGCGCGCGCTCGGCGGGACTGAGGCGCGCCATGATGTAGTAGAGCGTGGGCACCACAATCAGCGTGAGCAGCGTGGCGAAGGCGAGGCCGAAGATGACCGCGATCGCCATGGGGCCCCACCACTGGCTCGAGTCACCGCCGATGATCCAGCGCATCTGGCGGAAGTCGTAGCTGATACCCGCCGCCATGGGGATGAGGCCCAGAATGGTCGTGATGGTGGTCAGCATGACGGGGCGGAAGCGTTTGCGGCACGCCTCACAGATGGCCTCTTCCAGCACCACGCCTTCGCGTCGGAGCTGGTTAATGAAGTCGAGCAGCACGATGGCGTTGTTCACCACCACGCCCGCCAGGCTGATGCAGCCGATACCGGTCATGATGACGCTGAACGGCATGTCGAACAGGTACAGGCCTAGGAACACACCCGCCAGGGACAGGATAACCGACGAGAGAATGATGAGCGGCTGCAGCACGGAGTTAAACTGGGTGACCAGCACCAGCGTGATCAGGAAAATCGCCACCACAAACGCGCGCGACAGAAATTCCTGCGCCTCTTCCTGGTCTTCATTCTCGCCCGTGTAGGCAATCGTGTAACCGGTGGGCAGCGGAAAGCCCGCCAGCTGTTCGCGCACGTCGGCCAGCACCTCGGCCCCGGGCCGCTCGCCATCGGTATCGGCCGATACCGTGACCGTGCGCTGGCGGTTCACGCGCGTTATCGTGCCCAGGCCCGCGCGCCGCTCGAGATGCGCCACCGCGCTGAACGGAATCGGCACGTCGTTCAAGTTGACCATGGTCAGCGTTTCGAGGTTGGCCAGGTCGGCGCGGAAGGAATCGGGGAAACGCACGATCACGTCGTACTCTTCGTCGCCTTCGCGATACTCGCCCGCCTTGCGCCCGTCGATGGCCGCCTGCATGGTCGTGCCGACAAACTGCATGTTCAGCCCGGCCCGCAACGCACGCTGCCGGTCGACCACGACGCGCACCTCCGGCTTGCCCGCCTCGTAGTCGTCGCGGATGTCGACGATGTTCGGCACATCGCGGATCTCATCCTGAATGCGCTGCGCAATCTCGGCCAGCGTCTCGAAGCGGTCGCCGCTGATCTCCACATTAACCGGCGGCTCCGACGGTGGGCCTTCCTCTTCCTCCTCGATGCGAATCTCCGCGCCCGCGATTTCCGTGAGGTCGGCGCGTACCTGCTCGATGATGGTGCTCGGCAGTACCTCGGCGTCGACAAGCTCGGGAAAGTCGAGCGTCACCCGGCCGATGTGGCTGTTTTCGCCGCCGCCCCCGCCAAACTGCTGCACGCCGCGGCTGCCGACG
>CAYMLC010000572.1:0-2044 GCA_964390765.1 uncultured Nitrospirales bacterium | reverse complement strand
ACGACGCCGCCCTACCCCAACACCGACGCGCGCATCTCGGCCAATCTGCGCTGGTACCTGGCCAACGCTATCTATCGCCGCGAGGTGGAAGCCGGCACCGACCCGCGCAAGATCGTGTTCGCCAGTTTCCACTGCGACGCGCTGTTCACGAAGAGCCTGCGCGGCGCGATGGTCTATGTGCCGGGGGCCGCTTACCGCCGCGACCAGGAGCAGCCAATGGGCCAGGCCTACATCGGATTCGCCGAAGCCAAGGAGCAACTCATCGCGCGCAGCACGGCGGCCAGCCGCCGGCGCGACGAGGCGCTGTCGCGCAATTTTGCCGAGACCGTGCTGCACCACCTTCGCACGAACCGTCCGCCGTTGAAGGTGCACGACGCGGGCGACCCGATCCGGAATGTGATCCGCCAGAGCGGCGGCCGCGCCTATGTGCCGGCCGTGCTGCGCAACAACGACATTCCCACCAAGGTGCTCATCGAGGCGGCCAATCTGACCAACGCCACCGACCGCCAGCGTATGGCCGACCCCAAGTGGCGGCAGTGGTTTGCCGAGGCCTTCGTGCGCGCGCTGCAGGCCCATTACGACAACTGAGCGCGGGTGCCCGGAAGGCGGCGCGCCGGCGAATGTACGGGGTGGCCGGGCTGTTTACCGGGGCAAGGCTGAGTAAGGAGATTCAGGACATGAACAAAGCGACATTTGGCGCCGGCTGTTTCTGGGGCGTCGAGCTGAAGTTTCGCCAGACGCCGGGCGTAACCGGCACGCAGGTGGGCTATGCCGGCGGGCATGTGGACCACCCCACGTACGAGCAGGTGTGCAGCAAGACGACGGGCCATGCCGAAGTGGTGGAGGTGGCCTATGACCCCGCCAAGGTAACCTACGAGCAATTACTCGACGTGTTCTGGGGTGTGCACGACCCCACGCAGGTGAACCGCCAGGGGCCCGACGTGGGCACGCAATACCGCAGTGTGATCTTCTACCACGATGACGAGCAGCGCGCCGCCGCGGAGGCGAGCAAGGCGGCACGGGATGCGACGGGCCAATACCGCGCGCCGATCGCCACGCAGATACAGGAGGCCCCGACCTTCTGGCGCGCCGAAGAGTATCACCAGCAATACCTGGAAAAGCGCGGCGCGGCGGGTTGCCGCATATAGCCGGGCGCAGACTATTCATCGCTGCGCGCACCGTGGAACCGGTCGTCTTCGTCGTGGAACAGGATGTTGAAGGTAGTGAGGCTGCCGTAGGCGCGGGTGATGTATTGCTGCAGTTCGGCCTTTTCGCTGAGCGTCAGGTTGGGGTGGTTGTTCAGCTTCTGCTCCAGCACGCGCAGTTTTTCGCGCACGGCGGTAATCTTCTTCCAGAAGCTGTCGAGCGGCACCTCTTTCTCCTTGAGGCCGGGTGCGCCCGGCCGCAGCACCAGCGTGCCCCCCTCCCACTTCGGCGCCATTTCGTAGCGGTCGCTGCCCATCTCTTCGATCAAGACTTCGCGCAGGATGGCCTTTACCGTCTGCCAGCTCAGTTCCATGGTCTCGCTTCCTCTCCCCGTTTCGAGGGGTGACGCCGCCGTTTGCAGCCCGCCGCGCACAATCCGTATGCTCGCGACTTTGTGCTGCCGGGCGGCTGTGTGTTTGCCGGGCACACGTTGAACAACCCGGAAACGGGTGAACAACCTGAAGAGGATTGCATCATGAAGCTTTCGCACGCGACCGCGTGGCTGCTGGCCGCCGTGCTGTGCGCCCCGCTGGCCGGCGCGCAGGAGGGTCCCGACCTTGAAGACCCGGACGCGCAGGGCGCCTATGCCTTTGGGGTGTCGATTGGCCGGACCTTTGCCGGGGTGGAAGCGGTCAACCTGGACATCGACGCGTTCATGGCCGGGATGGAAGCGGCCCTGGGTGAAGAGGAGCTGGCGTTGACGGATGAGGAGCTGGCGGCGGCGGCGCAGGCCTTTCAGGAGAAGATTGCCCAGGCGCGCCAGGCCGAGCAGGCCGAGGAAGCGCAGGCGTTTCTGGACCTGAAGAAGGAAGAGGAAGGCGTGACCGAAACCGACTGC
>CAYMLC010000571.1:0-2045 GCA_964390765.1 uncultured Nitrospirales bacterium | reverse complement strand
GAAGCCACCCCGCCTCGGCGTGCGCCAGGCCGAATGCGTCTTGTTCGGTGCCGACCAATGCTATGCCATCGGCGCTGCCGCACCGCTCGAGGTAGGCCGGCCCCACCAGTGCGGCCAGCACCAGCCGCCCGATATCGTGCAGCAGCCCCGCCGTATACCAGGCGCCCGTGCGCGTGGCACCGCTGGCCCGGCCCAGCACGACACTCCAGTTCGCCACCTGCTCGCTGTAGCGCCAGAAGGCGGGCGGCGCCTGTGCGGTTTGTGCGTCGAGGTGTTCGGGCACGGCCGCCGCCAGCACGGCGCGATACAGCTCGCGCAGCCCGAGCAGCGCCACGGCATGCCGCACGTCGACCACGCGTGCCCCCAGTCCATAGCCCGGCGCGTTCACCACGCTCAGTATCTTGGCCGCCAGGCCCGGGTCGCGGGCGAGCGTCTCGGCCACGCGCTGCATCGAGACCGACTCGTCGCCGAGGGCGGCCTGCACCAGCCGCACGCTCTCGGGCAGCGGCGGTAGGGCTTCGATGCGCCGCACCAGCCCGGCCAGGTTCTTCAGCTGTACCGTTCCCACGCCATCGGCCGCGGCCGCCGCATCGGGTTCGGTCGCGGGTGTTGCCTGCGCGTCCGGCGCCGTGTCCGCGGAAGTGGCTGCATCGGCCGCCGCCGGCGCAGACGGCTTGGGGTAATAGCGCGCGATGGCCTCGGCCAGGTGGTCGGGATTGCACAGTACCGGCTGCACGCGCAGTCCCGTGTGCGCTTCCAGTTCCGCTATGGTGGCGCGGTCGAGCGGAAAGGCCATGGCCACCGTGAGCGAGCGCCCAATGCGGTCGATGGGAAAGACCTCGTTCTTTTCGGCAAAGGCGCGCGGTATCAGGCTGGTCAAGGCATCGCTGAATTGGTAAGCGTTCAAGTCGACCGAAGGCGTGCCCGGTTGCCGGGCCAGAAAGCTGTGCAGGTCGGCCGCGCTCAAATAACCCGCCAGCAGAAGCAACTCGACCGTCTTGCCGCCGGCGCGCTCCTGGTGCTTGAGGGTCAGCCGCAACTGGGCCTCGGTGACCAGACCCTCACGAACCAGCCGCACGCCGATTGGTTCATCCTCGCTCACTGTATACCCCCATGCTATTGACGCATGGCGAGCATACGGCAGGTGCAAGGGCAGCGCCAAACACGGCACAATGCGCGCCGGGAACGGTCAGGGGGGCGGGGAAGCCTGCAAGCCGCCGGCGCCTTGGTCTGGCGCAAGCACATTGAGGACGCCGATGCGTATCTGCATGTTTACCAATACCTACCTGCCACTGGTTGGCGGGGCCTCCATTTCGATAGAGCGGTTTCGCCTCGCCCTCGAGCGCATGGGCCACAGCGTCTATGTGGTCGCGCCTGAATACGAGGAACAGACCCCGGACGAGCCCCACGTCTATCGCGTGTCGGCCATCAAGCAGGTGCAGCGCACGCGCTTTTCGCTGCCGCTGCCCTTTGACCTGGACCTGGAAGACGAGGTGCGCGCCTTCGCGCCCGACATCATCCATGCGCACCACCCGTTTCTGCTGGGCGATACCGCGCTGCGCATGGCCGCGCGCCTCGAATTGCCCTGTGTGGTCACGCACCATACCCACCTCGAACTCTACCGCGAATACGTGCCGAAGAAGGCCCAGTGGCTGGCCGGCTATGTCAATGAAATCTGCGTGGGCCACGCCAACCTGTGCGACGCCGTGATTGCGCCGAGTACCGGTGTCGAGCGTGAGCTGCGCAAGGAAGGCGTGACCCGACCCATCACGGTCGTGCCGACCGGGGTACCCGTGGCCGAGTTCGTGGGGGGTGACCGCGACGCGCTGCGCAGCGAATTCGGCATTCCGGCCGGGGCGCCTGTGGTCGGCCATGTCAGCCGGCTGGCACCGGAGAAGAATCAGGCCTTTCTCCTCGAAGCGCTCATCGCGTTTCTCGAACAGCAGCCCGAGGCGCACGGGCTGATCGTAGGCGATGGCGAATCCGGCGACGACCTGCGCGCGCGTGGCCGCGAATCGCCGGTAAGCGAGCGCCTGCACTTCGCC
>CAYMLC010000570.1:0-2057 GCA_964390765.1 uncultured Nitrospirales bacterium | reverse complement strand
AAATGGTTCGACTACCATCGCGGCGCCGCCCTCGCCCTCAGCGGCGCGGTCACGGCCTTCGCCTTCTCGGTCGCGCCGAAGGCGCTCGACGTGCTCATCCAGCGCTTCGAGTGGTGGGGGGCGTGGATTGCGATGGGTGTCGCCAGCATCGGGTTCATGGCGGTGCTCGGCTGGGCCTTTCTGCGCGACAATCCCGAAGAGTGCGGCCTCTTGCCCGATGGCGCCCGCGCCCCCGATCCGGGCGCCGACCCGGCCGAAGAGATCAACAATCTCGGGGCCGACCTGAACCGGACCGAAGCGCTGCGCACGCTTGGCTTCTGGGCCTTCTCACTCGCGCTCGCCTCGCACGGACTGCTCATCACTGCGCTCACCTTCCTCATCGCGCCGCTGGGCGCCGAGGCCGGCCTCACGCGCGACGAGGCCTTCGCCCTCTTCTGGCCGATGGCCATCTTCAGCGTACTGGCCAACCTGGGTGTGGGCGCCATCGGCAACCGCGCCGACGCACGCGTCTTCCTCGTCACCATGATGACCATGCAGGCGTTGGGCACCTTTGCCCTGCTCTTTCTCGATCAGGGCTGGGCGCGCGTCCTGCTCGCGGTCGGCTATGGCACAGCGGGCGGCGTCTTCGCCAACCTGGTGACCACCGTGTGGCCGCGCTTCTTTGGCCGCAGCCACCTCGGCGCGATCAGCGGGTTCAACATGTCCGTACTGGTGTTTTCGAGTGCGCTCGGTCCGCTGCTCTTCAGCAGTATCGAAGCCCTTGCCGGCAGCTATCGCCCGGCGCTCTGGGGCTGGTCCATCGTGCCCGCCGCCATCGCGACGCTCGGCCTGTTTGCGCGCAACCCGCGCGCGGCCCACGAAGCGGCACAGCGCGCGAAGAAGCGCTAGCCAGCGCTCCGCCTGCGCCTAGTCCGGCGGGGCGGGGTCGTCCGCGGGCGCCGGAACTTCGACGCGCACCAGTTGCCCGCGAAACACCGAGCGGACCGTCGCTACCGTGGGGTCGGCTAGGGCGAGGCGCGCCTGATCGGCGTCGACATGTGCCGCGGCGGCATAGTCGGCGGGGGCACTTTCTGGGGGGGCACTGTCTGCGGCGGAGGCACTGTCTGCGGGCGTATGGCCGGCGGGGGGCGATGGCGCATCGGTGGCCAGCACCCGGGATTCGGGCGGCGGTATCGGCGCGGTCTTGGGCGACTGGTTGACCCGAGCCTGGGGCGCCGGGTTGGCCCGAGCCTCGGTGCGGGGGGCTGGCGACGCCGCGGCCGGTGTGCCCGAGGGGGCCGGCGCGGCGCCACTAGGGTTTGGCGGCGCGCTCCCGCTGCGGGCTTCGAGCTGCAGCAGTTTCTCGAGCACACCATCGACCGACCGCTCAACGGTGACCTTCGACACGCGGATGAGAAACGTCTCGAGCGCGATGCGCTGCGCCGACTGCCAGTCGAAGCCCTTGGTCGTCTCGGCCAGGTCTTCAATCAGGCGGATAAGCTGCGTCAGTTGGAAGTGCCCGGACCGTTCGGTCAGCGCCTGCACCTCGTCCTCGGGCAGGCCCGTCAGCTTCGCTGCGTCCGCCGTCTTGCACAACAGCAGACAACGCAGATACTGCAAGAGGTCCTGCACAAAGGCCGACAAGTCCTTGCCCTGTGCGACCACATCCTCCACGATTTCGAGCTGCGTGGTCACGTCCTGCGCCACCATTGCATCGCACAGCCGGTGCAGCACGGCCCAGTCGATGAGGCCCAGCACGTCGAGCACATCCTGATACGTAATCTCGTCTGTGCAGTAGCTGATCAACTGGTCGAAGATCGATTGCGCGTCGCGCACACCGCCTTCCGCCGCGCGCGCCACCGCGTGCAGCGCGTCGTCGTGGACCTGCACGCCCTCGGCCTGCGCGATGTCGCGCAACAAATCGACAATGCGCCGCTGCTCGACGCGCCGGAAATCGTAGCGCTGACAGCGCGAGATGATCGTGGCCGGCACCTTGTGCGCCTCGGTCGTCGCCAATACGAAGACACCGTGCGGCGGCGGTTCTTCCAAGGTCTTCAGGAGTGCGTTGAAGGCGCCCT
>CAYMLC010000569.1:0-2058 GCA_964390765.1 uncultured Nitrospirales bacterium | reverse complement strand
ATCGTGCCCACGTTCACGTGCGGCTTGCTGCGCTCAAACTTTGCCTTGGACATGGCGGTGCCAGACTCCTCTGCCGGGCGCCCCGCGGGTGAAGTGGTCCGCTGTGGGTTGCGCCCCGGTGGCTGATTGCGGTTTAACGTGACGGAAGGGACCAGGCGCATGCCTGCCGGCCGATGCAGTAACCGGGCGGCGAGGGGGTTGCGCGAGCGCAAGCGTATAGCAAATGCGGCGGTGCATGGTCAAAGGGTGACCGCCTGCATCGACCACGCGGAGAAGGGTTCATGAATCGCTTCATCGTATTCTCGTGTGTGGCCGTGGCGAGCGTATGGGCCGTGGCTGAGCCGGGTCCGCGCTTCGTGTGGGAGGTGGACCCGACGCCGGCCTATGCGCCCACCATCGATTGGCTGGCCGAGCAGGGCTGGCTGTGGGGCATGGAAGCGCGCCCCGATGTCTCTGCGGAAGACTTGCAGCGGATCAAGGACGAGGGCTGGCGTGGCCTGGTGCTGCTGCGCGCGCATCCCATTACCGCCGCGGAGGACTGGGTCTACAAGCACAGCATCGGTGCGGGCGCGCCGCCAATTGATTACCTGGCGACCCTCGAGAAGCACCGCGCGGTCTTCGGCGACGAAGCGATTGGGAACCTGTTTATCGAAGATGATTCCGCTGGCGTGGGCTTCTCGCGCGAGTTCTTGCAGCGCGAGCCCAAGACCCACGCCGAGGCGAACGCGCGCTGGGAGCGCTATCTCGATGCGGCGATGCAGCGGGTAGAGAGCGGGCCCGAAGTTGAGGTGTGGGGCATGATTGGCTATGCGCCTACCGCACACAGCTATGGCCGGCGCGGCATCGAGATGACGCTGGTGCAGCGCGCCAACGACGATGTGGAAGACCTGCAGACGGCGGTGGCCTTTGCCCGCGGCGCGGCCCACCAATACGACGTGGGCTGGGGCATCGACCTGTTGCTGTGGTGGGGCGTTTTCTACGGCGTGGTGCACGAGCTGCCGGCCTCGCTGTACAAGCGCCACCTTTGGCTGAGCTACCTGGCCGGGGCCGAGGCCTATCGCATTGAAGGGGGCAACTTCATCGTGGGCGACCCGCAGAACCCGCTGCCCGTGGCCGCGGCCATCGACGCCTTTGCCGAGCGCGCCCAGGGGCTCGACCCCGGTACGCCCGATGTGCCGGTGGCGCTGGTGATGGCGCAGGACCACGGCTGGATGACGCCGCCTTACTGGCGCACCACCAACACGGCGTGGCACTACGGCCGCATTCCCTATCGCCAGGGGCAGCGCGCGCTCGATGGGTTCTTCGGTGCGGCGTTTCCGGGACACATCTACGCGATGGACCCCTATCCCTTCGGTGCATACGCGGTGAACGATCCGCCGGCCACGCCCTATGGCCTGGCCGCCATCACGCCGGAGTTCGCGCCCACCGAAGATGATATCTACTATGCCGAGCCGCCGCTGCCTTTCGGCCGCTGGAACGACCGCAACGAAGCGCGCGCCTGGTTCCGCGAGAACCGCGTGGACCCCTCGCCCTATCGCGGCATGGGCGATTCGCGCTGGGGCGGTATCTTCGATGTGTTCACCGACGACGTAACGCCCGAGGTGCTGGCCGAGTATCCGGTGGCGGTGTTGCTGGGACAGGTGACCCTGACCGATGACCTGCGCACGCGGCTGCGCGCCTATGTGGATGCGGGCGGCACACTGGTAGGCGCGGCGGGCGTCTTCACGCCCGAAGATGCCGCGTGGCTGGGCGTCGATATTGCACCCGAGTTGCGCATCGGCCGCGCCTGGCAATGGGAGGGCGAGCAGCCCGTGCACGAGCCCTTCCGGTATACCCCTGCCGAACTGCACGATGGCGTGCAGGCCATGGCCACCACACCCGATGGCAAGCCCCTGGTGGTGGCGCGGCCCGCGGGCGAAGGCGGCGTGATCACGTGTCTGGTGCCGTGGTTCGAGGGGGGGCACACCAACCTGAGCGGCGTGGCGCTGCGGCTGTTCGACTCCTTGTTCGAGCCCCTGCAGCCCGCGCACGTAGACGGCCTGCCCGTCGAATGGCTGA
>CAYMLC010000568.1:0-2065 GCA_964390765.1 uncultured Nitrospirales bacterium | reverse complement strand
GGCCCAGCTCCTGCGCCAGGCGCGCGGCAAAGTGGTGGGCCAGCAGCATGATGTCGCCGGGCCGCGCCCGCAGGGGCGGCAGCCACAGCACCTCGAAGCTCAGCCGGTCCAGCAGGTCGCGCATGAAGCGGCCTTCCTCGGCCAGGCGCGGCAGGTCGGCGTTGGTCGCGCCCACAATGCGCACATCCACCGCGATCGGCTGCGTGCCGCCGACCCGGTTGAAGGTGCCGTATTCGACCACGCGCAGCACCTTTTCCTGCACCTCGCGGGGAATGTTGCCGATCTCATCGAGAAACAGCGTGCCGCCGTCGGCCGCCTCGAAGCGCCCGTGCCGGCGCCGCTGCGCCCCGGTAAAGGCGCCGGCTTCGTGGCCGAACAGCTCCGATTCGATAACCCCCGGCGCCAGCGCGGCGCAGTTCAGCTCGATGAACGGCGCTTCCCACCGCTGCGAGAGAAAGTGCAGGCGCTGGGCGGCCAACTCTTTGCCGGTGCCGCGCTCGCCAATGATGAGTACCGGCCGCTCGACGCGGGCCACGCGCGAGAGCCGGTCCTGGAAGGCGAGAAAGGCTTCGCTCTGGCCGAGTGCTTCGTGGATCGCGGTGGCGGCGTTGGGGTTCAAGGTGTGCGGTCCTGGTTGCGGGGTTGGTGAATTGCGCCGCCCTCACTGGTCAGCATGCCACAGCCAGGCGAATATCGCCAACCACGCAACGGAATCGGTCTGAGTATGCATTGAGCTAAATAATTGGTGTCGCGCGGGGTTACCTGGTGTAGCGACATTTGGCACCGGCTTTGCTCTTTAGCCGGTGAACGCGCCCGGACAACGCGTCCGGGCAACGGGACGCTCCCTTGGATGGGGAGCAGGAGGCCAGCAGAGATGATCACGAACCAGCAACCCGGTACCCCGGCAGCGCGCGCGGTACGGCAGCCTTGCGACCGCGAGCTGCGTGCGCCGCTGGCGGGACGCCTGGCGTACTTCGATCCGGCCGGCTGGCCGGGCGAAGCCGCCTGGTGCGATGTGAGCCGGGTGGGCGCGCGGGTGTCGTTGGGGCGCTATTTGCGGCCCGGCAGCACGGTGCGGCTGGCGGTGGCCCACGGTGGCGACGCCATCGAGTTGCCGGCGCGGGTCATGTGGTGCCGGCCACGTGCGGGCAGTACGGCCTTCCACGCCGGTCTGCGTGTGCAGCGGCCCAGCGCCGAGGCGGCCCTCGCCTTTGCGCAGCTGGTGTACGACGCGCAGTCGGCGGCGGCCACGGTGTGCACGGCCTCCTTCGTTCCGCGTTCCGAACCGGCCGATTGGGCCGTACCCGATTGGGTATCGGCCTGAACCACGTGGGGCGTGCCTGGTGCGGCACGGCCCGATCAAAGGAGCATCGTCATGGGCATCTTTACGCGGGTGCGCGACATCATCAGCTCGAACATCAACGCCATGCTGGATTCGGCGGAAGACCCGGAGAAGCTGGTACGGCTGATGATTCAGGAGATGGAAGACACCCTGGTCGAGATTAAGGCGTCGTGTGCGGGCGCGATGGCGCAGAAGAAGAAGGTGGAGCGTCAGCTCGAGCAGCTGCGCGGGCACGTGCAGGACTGGAGCGACAAGGCCGAGTTGGCCGTGCGCAAGAACCGTGAAGACCTGGCGCGTGAGGCGCTGGTCGAGAAGCGGCGGCTGGCCGAGCGGGTCGATACGCTCGAGGCGGAGCTGGCGCAGGCGGAAGACCTCATCGAGCAGTACCAGTCGGACATCGAGCAACTGGAGGCAAAGCTGCAGACGGCGCGCGACAAGCAACGCATGCTGGTGCAGCGGCATGTACACGCGCAGGGCAAGAAGCGCGCCCAGCAGGAGATGCGCCGCTTCGACACGTCGGACGCGATGCTGCGCTTCGATAAGTTCGAGCAGCGTATCGACCGCATGGAAGCGGACGCCGACCTGGTGAACCACGGGCGCAAGCCGGACCTGCGCGAGCGCTTTGCCGCGATCGAGACCGACGACGAGATCGAGCAGCAACTGGCGGAGCTGAAGGCGCGCCAGAGCCAGTCGCAGTATTAGGCGTGGGCGGGGCGGGCCGGC
>CAYMLC010000567.1:0-2078 GCA_964390765.1 uncultured Nitrospirales bacterium | reverse complement strand
CGACGAACAGCGCAGCCAGGGCGACCACGAGGTGTCGCTGACGGGTCCCGACGGCGAGGAACTGGTGGTGGCGACGAGTGTGACGGTGGTGAAGCGCAAGGAAGATGCCGTGCGCGCCGTGGTGATGCTGTACGACCTGACGCATCTGCGGCGGCTTGAGTCGACCGTGGAGCGGGCCGACCGGCTCTCCTCGCTGGGCACGATGGCGGCGGGCATGGCGCACGAGATCAAGAACCCGCTGGTTTCGATCAAGACGTTTTCGCAGCTGATGCACGAGCGCTTCGACGACCCCGATTTCCGCGCGACGTACAGCGAGGTGGTGCCTGCGGAGGTGGAGCGTATCGACCGGCTGGTCAGCCGCCTGCTCGACCTGGCGCGGCCTCGGCCGGTCGAGTACCGGGTACTGGAGTTGCCGCAGATCATCGCGCGGGTTGTGGCGCTGACGCACAACCAGATGGCGAAGGCCGATATCGCGGTGCGCACCGATTTGGACGAAGGCGTGGGCCCGGTCTATGCCGACGAACAGCGGCTGCACCAGATGTTCCTGAACCTGATGCTGAATGCACTGGACGCGATGCGCGACAGCGCGCGGCGCGAGTTGATGGTGCGCTGCGAAGCGTTGCAAGCCAACCTGCCGCAGGCGGCAGGCCTGCCGCGCCGCGAGTGGTGCGCGCAGGTGACGGTGTCCGATACGGGGGTCGGGATTGCCGCGGATAAGTTGGCCACCATCTTCAATCCGTTTTTCACGACGAAGAGCCACGGCAGTGGACTGGGCCTGGCGGTGGTGCACAGTGTGGTCGTGGAACATGGCGGCACCATTGACGTGCAAAGCATCGAGGGCGTCGGCACAAGCTTTACGGTCTTGCTGCCATTGGCGAAGGTGCCCGCCGCACAGGAGGCAGGCGCCTGATGCGGGTGGTGCTGGCCATAGGCGGCGACCCCGCCCTGCGCGACACGCTGGCCGCCAGCTTTGACGTGGGCGATCTGGTGTTGCTGGAAGCCGATGCCGCGTCGGCGGCGCGGCGGCTGGCGGCGGTGCGCTGCGATGTGGTGCTGCTCGACGCCGGTCACGTGGACCCGGCCTCTACGCTCTTGATGGTCAAGCGTGCGGCCGGGCAGACGCCCTGTGTGGTGCTCGCATCGCGCAACAGTGAACAACGTGCGGCGCATTGGCGTGCGGCCGGTGCCGATGCCGTCTTGCCGCCACCTTTCGATGCGGCTTTGCTGGCGGCCAGCTTGCAGAAGGGGGCGGCTTGCCACGTGGCAGTGCCCACCCAGGCCCCTGCTGGGCCGCCCACGCTTTCACACGCACGCGAGGCGTCGCCCCCGCATACGCGCTATGCGCGTGCGCTGCGCTGGCTGGCGCGCTGGCAGGGGCGTCCGCAGACGGCGGAGACCCTGGCTTGTGGGCTTGCCGATCTGGCGCACGACCTCTTCGACACGACCCGCTGCGCGGTGCTGTTGGCCGAGGCCGATGGCTACCGCGTGGCCGCGGGCGAAGGGCCGGCGCTGGACTTGCCGGACCGGTGGCGCCTGGCACAAGACGGCGCGCTGGGTCGGCTGGCGGCGGGGGGCGTGGCGGTCTATCAGCGTGCCTCGGTACCCCCGGAGGCCGTGCACGAGCTGGAGGTGCTGCATGCCGAGGCGGGCGCGGCCTGGTATGCGGGCGGGCGCCCGGCGGGCTTTATGTTGCTTGGTGCGCCACAAGAAGGCGGCGCCTACGACCCGGCGGCCATCGAGTTGCTGGGGCTGCTGGCGCGTTGTCTGGCCGGCCTCATTGCGCCGCGCCCGGTATCGGCCACCGAAGCGCCCCTTCCCTCCGAGCGAACGGCACCGCAGGCGCGGGGTCATGACCTGCTGGAACACCTGCAGTCGGCGCTCCTCGCCGTGGCGCCCGACCACAGGGTGAGCTATCTCAACCCGGCCGCGGCGCAGGTGCTCGGCCAGGATGCGCACGCGTTGCTGGGCCAGTCGGCCGACGCCCTGCCGCCCGGCCTGGCCGCGGCGATCCGTGACACGCTGGCCGACCGGCAGACGCGCCGCCGGCAAACGGTGTACGAGGCGGTGCTCGGCCAGAC
>CAYMLC010000566.1:0-2105 GCA_964390765.1 uncultured Nitrospirales bacterium | reverse complement strand
CATCGTGACGCGCGTGGTGGTCGGCAGCGACCCGAAGCTGACGCTGACTGGGCCCATCCCGGCTACGCAGAAGGCACTCGAGCGCGCCGGGCTGGGCATTGACGACATCGACGCGGTCGAGATTAACGAGGCCTTCGCGAGCGTGGTGCTGGCCTGGGCGGCCGAGTTGAAGCCGAGCGACATGACCAAGGTCAATCCGAACGGCGGCGCCATCGCCATGGGCCATCCGCTGGGCGCCACGGGCGCCGTGCTCATGACCAAGCTGCTGCACCACCTCGAGCGCACCGGCGGCCGTTATGGCCTGCAGACGATGTGCATCGGCCACGGTATGGCGACGGCTACTATCATCGAGCGCATTACCTAGGCGGCGCGCCACCCTCCCGAGCGAGGGCTCGCGATTAAGGGCTTACGCTTACGGGGCGGTCTCGATCCGGGGCCGCCCCCTTCGTTTGCATGGCGGGGCAAACCGGAACTTTTCCGGCGGTTGCGACATCGTACGGCGAAGGCGGGCGACACGTTGCAGTGGTGCACCGCTTTTGCTAGTCTTCAGCGCTATTTCTAGCACTCAGGAGAAACTGACCCATGAACATGCTGGTGCGCGGTGCGTGTGTCCGGCTGGCTTTGGCTGGGGTGTTGCTGGCAGCCCTGTATGGCTGCCGCTCCAACCCGAACGACGACATGATCGACGTCGACCTGAACGGGGACGACGGCACGACCATGGAAGAGACGACAGGCGAGGGCCTGCCCAACATCGACCAGGGGCGCCTCATCTTCGAGCCGTGGAGTGCGCTGCAGACGGTCTACTTCGACTACGACAGTTCCGCGCTGCGGCCGGACGCGCTGAATGCGCTGCGCCGCAATGCCGATGTCATCAAGCAGACCCCCGGCTACGTCATTCAGGTCGAGGGCCACTGCGATGAGCGCGGCACGCAGGAGTACAACCTGGCGCTGGGTGAACGCCGCGCACTGGCCGTGCGCGCCCACCTGATTTCGCTGGGCGTCTCGGGCGATCGCATGGTCACCATCAGCTATGGTGAAGAGGCGCCCGCCGTGATGGGCACGGGCGAGGCGGTCTGGTCGCAGAACCGCCGCGCGGAATTCAGCCGCGCTCCCATGCAATAGGCTTTCCCAACGGGGAAGCCCGACGAATCGAATCGGCATACACCGGGGAGGAACCGCGATGCGAAACGTGAGGCAGCGGGTGGCGCTATCGGGCGCCCTCGTGCTCTTGCTGGCCGGCTGTGCGACAACCGGCGGGCAAACCGAGCAAACCATCTTCGACACGCACCGCCGCGTAGTGAAGCTCGACAATGAGCTGAGCGGTACCGTGACGAAGTTGAACGAGACCACCGCGGAGCTGAGTGCGCGCGTGGCGGCTACGGACGAGGCGACCCGCCGCATCCAGGCGCTGCTTGAAGAGAATCAGACCCGGCTCGACGCGCTCGAGCGCCAGGTCACGCGCATCATGAACCGCATGTTTGAGGACCAGGGCCTGACGACCGGCGGCTCGCCCGACCGGGTCGAGATCATCCCGCCGCAGTCGCGCGCCGGCCAGCCCGAGGATGCTCCGGCGCACACGCCTGTGCCCACCGAAGTGGCGCAGGCGGAATCGGACAGCGGCACCGGCGGCCCCGAGACGACGGGGCCCGGCAACGGCGCTACTGTCGAGGCACCCGCCGATGCGCCCGCCATGGGCGCACCGGCCGCGACGGCCGAGGACTCGGAGACGGCGTATAAGCGCGCACAGCGCAGCTATGCCAATGAAGAGTATGGCATGGCGCTCAACCAGTTCGACCAGTTCCTGCAGCGCTACCCCGGTTCCGAACTGGCGGCGAACGCGCGCTTCTGGAAGGCGAAGTGTCTGCTCAACGAAGGCCGCTACCGCGACGCAATCGGCGAGTTTACGCAGGTGCGCAACAGCTATCCGAACCATTCGAAAGTACCCTTCGCCATCCACAACCAGGCGGTGGCCCACTCGCGCCTCGGCGAGACGCAAGAGGCCGTCACCCTGCTCGAGATGGTGATTGCCCAATTCCCCGCCAACCCTGCCGCCGACCAGGCGAAGGAAGACTTGCAGCAGCTACAGGGGATGTAGACCCGGCACG
>CAYMLC010000565.1:0-2120 GCA_964390765.1 uncultured Nitrospirales bacterium | reverse complement strand
AGGCTAGCGCCCCACCTGCTCCGGCACATCGAGGCGGTAGCCGCGGCCGCGCACTGTGACAATCCAAGTGGGGGTCGCGGGCCGCTCTTCAATCTTGCGGCGCAGGTTCATGATGTGCACGTCGACGACGCGGGGATCGCCCAGGAACGTATAGGGCCAGGCCAGTTCGACCAGTTCCTTGCGGCTGAGCACCTTGCCACTGTTGCGCGCCAGACACAGCAACAAGTCGAATTCGAGGGCGGTCAAGCCCAGCAGCTCATCGCCGCGCCACACGCGCCGCGCCGCCGTCTCGATACGGATATCGCCCAGGTAAATGTCACGCTCGTTGCTGGGTTCCTGCCCACCGGCACGCCGCAGGATTGCGCCGACCCGCGCGCGCAACTCACTCGAGTCGAACGGCTTCGTCAGGTAATCGTCGGCCCCGGCCGTCAGTGCATGCACCTTGACCACGCTCACCGTAATGCCTGAAAGGATCAACACCGGCACATTCGACGTCTGCCGCAGGTGCGCCAGAATCGCCAGACCGTCTTTGCCACCCGGCTCGCCACTCTCGCTTCCCAGCGTGATGTCGAGAATGACCAGGTCGAAGGTGTCGTTGTCCAGTGCGGCCTCGGCCTCGTCTGCGTTCGAGGCGCAGGTAATCGCGTAGCCGTCACTTTCCAGGTCAGCACAGACCCGGCGCAGCAGATCAGGATCATCGTCGACCAGCAGCAGCTTGGCACCACTCGTTCCGCTCATCCAGTCCCTCTCCCTGCTGTCCCGCCTGAATATAAACACTGGGCCTAAGCGGAATCGAATACCTTGATCGCCGTCGCGCTACCCGCGTCCCGCTCGTAGTGGACGCTCGCTTCTTCCGCGTCGCCCGGGCCGAGCGTAAAGTAGAATGTCGCCCCCTCGCCCGGCCGGCCCTCCGCCCACACCTCGCCCCCGTGGCTCTCCACGATCCGCTTTACCGTGGCCAGGCCGATACCGTGGCCCGGCACCCGCTGCGCACCACGCTGGCGCTGAAAGGCGCGAAAAAGTTCGCGTTCACTGGCCGGGTCAAAGCCCATGCCGTTGTCGCGCACGAAGTAGACCGGTTCGCCGTCGCGTTCCTCTAACCCCACTTCGATGCACGCCGGCTGCCGGTCCGACGAAAACTTCAGTGCGTTGCTGATGAGGTTGGCAAACACCTGTCGAATCAGCACGCGGTCGGCTTGGCAAGGCGGCAAATCTGCAATGTGCAGGTCCACATCGAAGGCCTGCATCGCCAGACGCTGCTCGGCCGCTACCTCCTGCACCAGTTCACGCGTGGCCAACGTCTCGCGCTGTGGCGGCCGGCGCAATATACGCGAATAGTCGAGCACCACGTCCACCAGCCGCCCCATCTGCACCGCGGCTTCGGCCATCAGTTCCACACTCGAGACCACGCCGGGGTCCGTCTCTTCATCGAAGACCTCGAGCAGCATGTCGCTCATGGCGACAATGGTCTGCAGTGGCGCACGCAAGTCGTGCGATACGGTATAGGCGAAGGACTCGAGTTCGCGGTTTGCGGCTTCCAGTTCCTCCGTGCGCTGGGCCACGCGCCCTTCCAACTGGTTCCAGCGGCGCAGGCGCGCCCGTCCCAGTTCCCCTGCATGGTCGAGCAGCGCTCCATTGGCCAGGTAACACGGGCGTCCGTGCGGGCCGCCAGGCGCCGCCGTAATCAGCCAAATCGATTCTTCTACCGTGCCACCAATCAGCAGGCGCGCGAAGTACGGCTGGGGCATCGGCTGCATGGGCAAGGCCTCGATGATGCTGGCCGCCTCCTCGTGCTCGCTGTCGTCGAGCAAGCGCTGCACGGGCCACCCTGCGAGGTCGTCTTCGGACCGCTCGAAGACACGCGCCAGCGCCTCATTCACCGTTAGAATCGTGCCCTTTTCATCAAAGGCGACGGTGAGCAAACCCGTGTCCCGGGGCAACACCTCTTTCACGGGGCCAACGGGCGCGCGCCAGCGCACCAACGCGTAGTGGCCCGCCACCCCAAGCACCAGCCCGACGAGCAGTGCAGCGAAGACCGAGGCGCCCAGCATCGGGCCCTGGCTCCCCGAGTCTGTACCGGTCTGCGCCCAGGCAACTCCGGGCGCGCACAGAAACCCTAC
>CAYMLC010000564.1:1690-2131 GCA_964390765.1 uncultured Nitrospirales bacterium | reverse complement strand
GGTGTCTATCGCGAGACATCGATCGGGTTCGCGTTCCGCCGGCCCGAGTGCAGCATCTGCGGCGAAGACATTCGCACCTGCCCGCACGTGCCGGGCCGTGACTATGGGGGCGCGCGCTGCCATTTCGTGATGCACGAAGTAACCGAAGTTATCGAAGGCAGTGTGGTGGCGTCGGGTTCGCAGGGTACCCAGTTTCTGGCCGAGCGCCAGGAACCCCTGCCCGCCGACGGTTGCCGGCTGCCCCGGAGGTATTGGGCCGATGAGTAAGGCAATGTTCTGGCGTGCGGCTACGCTCGGTCTGGCGGCGCTGTTTGTGGCGCTGCTCGCGTGGGCCGCACCGGGCGCGTTCTATGTCGAGCGCATCAGCATCGGCGGCGGCTACAACACCCCGCCCGATGGCGGCGCCGACATCGGCGCGGGCGGCACGATCGAGACCAATGG
>CAYMLC010000564.1:0-1680 GCA_964390765.1 uncultured Nitrospirales bacterium | reverse complement strand
GATATCAGCAAGCCACAATTTCAGGAATCGATTTGTCATTACGCCAGACAATTTGTTGGGCGATATTTTACAAACTTGACAGTCAAAAGTTCTACGTATTACGTACATAAGGTTGCTTGAACAAAGAACCCGCCCGATGGCGGCGCCGACATCGGCGCGGGCGGCACGATCGAGACCAATGGCGACCTGCGCTTCGGTGGTACCGGCCGCCTGCACGTGCGCGAAGGTCTGCAGTTCGTCCTGCACGAGGAAGACGTCGAATTCCTGAAGCTGAATGCCGAGCGGCTGAAGCCCGGCCCCGATGGCGCGGTAGACCTCGGCACCGATGCCGCCCGCTGGAAAAGTGTCTACGGCGTGACCGGTGACTACAGCGGCGACCTGAATGCCGGCGGCTCGATCGCTTCGGGCAGCGCGGGCAGCCGCCGTGGCGTGGTCACGGTATGGCACGGCGAAGGGGCGCAATTGCCGGGTGCGCTGCGGCTCTACAGCGCCGATGGCACCGCCTGGCATCTCTTCGTGGAGAACGACGGCACGGTCCGCATCCACAACGGACTGCCCGTCAACGAGCTGGTCGGCACACCCGTCGGCCTGCAGTTCTGAGGAAAGGCCCCCGCCATGCGCCAACCGAATGCCTTCACCTGCGAGGCGTGCCCGATGGCGCGCCTGACCGAAGCCGAATTCGGCCACCTGCGCAAGGAGTCCCAGGAGCTGCGCCAGCGTGTCGACCGCGTCGAGAACACGGTCAACCGCGGTGTGCTGCTGCTCGTGGCGAACCTGGCGGGCGTGGTCGTCATTCTCACCGAACAACTGCTGGCGCGCTGAGCGCACAGTGAAGGAACGCCCATGTTCTGGACCGTAACCGAACTTCGCACGTGCGACGCCAGCGAACCCGCGGAGGCCGCCGAAGGCCGCTTCGTCTTGCACCGCCACCACGACGACTGGGGTCCGCACCTCGACCTGCGCATCGAACACGACGGCTATCTGGCCGGCTGGCGTCTGGACGCCGGCGCGCTGGCCGCCGGGGTCTGGGCCACCGAGAAGGCGCCCCACCCGCCGCACTGGCTCGACCAGCACGGCGACGCGACCCCCGTCGACACCGGCACCTATCGCTGGGTCGCGCGCGATGCGCACCGCGCTACGCTGCACTTGCAGGGCCACGCCGCCGCGCAAGAGGTGACCCTCCAGCGCACGGCCGGCCTGCCGCCCGCCTGTGTCGCCGAGGTACGTGCCGCACTCGACGCCGCCGGCGCCCCACCAGACGCCGCCGCCAATCTACTGCGCGACGGCACGACCGCCCGGGCCCGCGCCATCAGCCGCTTCTGCGGGCTGGGCCGCGAACTCGACGGCGACGCCTTCGACGAGGGCGTGTGGCGCGCTACCCTGGCGCACTGCACGCTCGACGCCATCCATGCCCACCTGCGCACCCTCGAAGTGCGCTTCGACCAGAAGTATCCGCCCCAGCCGGTGTCGCAGCCGGCGCCGCTTCCCGAAGCGGAAGCCACGGCGGATGGCGCGCGCGTGCTCGACCTCGCCCGCACCTGAGCACCCGCCTCGCGCCACGCGGAGCGGCCCCGGCCCGCACTCGCTTCCCACCTTCCCCCCGCCGTCCACTGGGCCGTGGGCCGCTCCGCAACCTGACCCGAACGCCCCTCGAATAACCCTCGCCCGGGCCGCATGTGC
>CAYMLC010000563.1:0-2145 GCA_964390765.1 uncultured Nitrospirales bacterium | reverse complement strand
GACTTCTCGAGACTGCTGTACGCGTCGTTGTCGCTGAATGCGTTCTGCTGCAAGAACACTTCACGGATGAGGCGCGACACCTCCAGGATCAGGCGCTCGCCGTCCTGCAGCGCGTCCGGACCCACCAGTTGCACCACTTCCTGCAGTTCGGCCTCGCGCTGCAACAGCGTGGCCGCTTCCTGGCGGCGGTTCAGCCAGCCGGCCGGTGCATTCTCCTCGAACCAGCCGCGCATCAACTCCCAGTACAGCGAATAGCTGCGGTTCCAGTTCACGCTCGGGTAGTGGCGGCGATAGGCGAGCGCCGAATCCAGCGCCCACAGCGCGCCCGACACGCGCATCGACGTCTGCGTCACCGGCTCGGAATAGTCGCCGCCCGGGGGTGATACCGCGCCCACGCACGAGAGCGAGCCGAAGCGCGGCTCTTCACCTTCGGGCTGCGTGCCCGCACAGATGACGCGGCCGCAACGCTCGTAGAACGTCGAGATGCGCTCGGACAGATAGGTGGGGTAGCCCTCTTCGCCCGGCATCTCTTCCAGACGCGACGAGATTTCGCGCAGCGCTTCGGCCCAGCGCGAAGTCGAGTCCGCCATCAGCGCCACGTCATAGCCCTGGTCGCGGTAGTACTCGGCCAGCGTCATGCCCGTATAGACCGACGCGTCGCGCGCGGCCACCGGCATGTTCGAGGTGTTCACCACCAGAATCGTGCGGTTCATCAGCGAGTCGCCGGTAATCGGGTCTTCCAGTTCCGGGAACTCGGTCAGCACTTCGGCCATCTCGTTGCCGCGTTCGCCGCAGCCCACATACACGATGACCTGGGCGTTGCAGAACTTCGAGATCTGCTGCTCGACCACCGTCTTGCCCGCGCCAAAGCCGCCCGGCACGATGGCCGAACCGCCCATCGCAATGGGGAACAACACGTCCAGCACGCGCTGGCCCGTGATAAACGGCTGGCTGGGCGGCAGGCGCTTGTGCACCGGCCGCGGCACCTTCACCGGCGACTGGTGCATCATGCGGATTTCGGTGCCGTCTTCGAGCGTGGCGATAACATCTTCGACGGTGTATTCGCCGGCGCCCACAATATTGGCGATGCGGCCACTGACAAAGGGCGGCACCAGAATCTTGTGCGTGATCGCCTTCGTCTCCGGCGTCGTGCCCAGCACATCGCCGCCCTGTACTTCCTGGCCCGCACTCGCCACCGGCGTAAAGGACCAGCGGCGCTCGCGGTCCAGCGCCACCGCCGTCAGGCCGCGGCCAATGAAATCGCCCGAGCTTTCGCGCAGTGTGCTCAGCGGACGCTGAATACCGTCGAAGGTCGAGCTGAGCAGGCCGGGGCCGAGTTCAACGCTGAGCGGGGCACCCGTGGCCACCACCTCTTCACCGATAAACATGCCGCCGGTATCTTCAAAGACCTGCGCATAAATCTTGTCGCCTTCGATGCGAATCACTTCGCCCATCAGGCCCAGCTTGCCCACGCGCACAATCTCACCCATGCCGACGCCGAGCATGCCTTCGGCTTCGATCATGGGGCCGGCGATGCGCGCGAGCTTACCGGTGATGGGCCCTTGTTCCGTGGCTACAGCCATGGCACTCCCTTCCGAGCGCGGTGGGCCGGCCCACGACAGCGGCGTGCGCCGTCAGTCGAGCCGGATTTCGAAACCGACCGCAGGTTTAAGAATCGCGTTGATGTAGTCTTGCGTGCCCGCCTCTTCCTGGTCGAAGGCCGGGCAGTAAATCAGCAGCGGCAATCCGCTGTGACGAAACAGAATATTGCGGAAGCGCTCGCTGAACGCGTTGCGCATCTCGTCTTCCACGATCACGATTTCCGTATCGCCGGCGCGCAGCAAGTCCTCCAGCACACGCTCGGCGTCCCGCACATCGCTCACCTGTTCGACGCGCACGCCCGTCCGGCAGAGACCCAGCGCCGTGTTGGTGCGCGCCACGGCCACGACTTTTGGTTGGGTGGTGGTCATTTCCGCCATGGGCTTCACACAAACGCCAGCTCTTCACGCACGCGGCCCTTGGGCAGACTGCCCGCCAGACCCCGCGCGACGAGCCGCAGGTTGATGACTTCGTTGTATTTGCGCCACACAAACTCCATCACCACGCCCAGCCCCAGCACATCGCGCACCGCGCTGCGGTGCAACT
>CAYMLC010000562.1:0-2183 GCA_964390765.1 uncultured Nitrospirales bacterium | reverse complement strand
CAAAGTCCAGGAACGGCCCGCTAACCTCGTCGCCCGCCACACTCACCATGCCGTCGAGGGTCCGCGTCCAGTTGGCCGCCTGCGGCGTCAATTGCGCCGAGTTCACCGCGCCCCCCACCAGCGCCGCGTCGTGTTGCCAGAAACTCACGAAGGCGCCCGCTGGCACGGTCAGTCCGTCTTGCGTCAGCGTGAACGCTTGCAGCGCACTCGCCGGTGCGCTCACGGTGGCGCCACCGTCGTTCGAGGTCAGCAGGTTTACCGAGAAGGGCGCGGCACCCGCCGTCACCTGACCAGTGCCGGGGGCGGGGTCATCGTTGGTCAACTCCGTCGCATCCGCCGGCACCACCAAGGCCGCCCGCGATTCGGCCACATTCAGGAACAGGATGCCGTAGCTGTCGCAGGCTGCGCCGGCGCGCGGCAAATCGACCTGCGTCGTCTGGCCCGGCGCTGTGCCCACGTTGGCGCTCAGGCTGACCACATTGCCCGTGGGCTCCACGCAGGCGGCCGTATTGAATCCAACCGCCTCGACCACGCGCGTCTGGCCACCGGCATCGACCGTGGCACTCCAGCGGTCGCCATCGTTAATCAGCGTCTGAAAGGGAAAGTCGGGGTAGCCATCGCCATCGCTGTCGGTGCCTGTGCCCACATTCACCGTGAAGGTGCTGCTGCTTACCGTGCTGTCGTCTTCGTCCGACTGTGCCGTCGCCGATACGCTCAGCGCGCCCGGGTCCACCGCGGCCGTTACCAGGTAGTTGTTCGCCGCGTCGGCGCTGCTGCCCGCAGCCAGACCGTTGATGGTATAGCTGACCGCAACTTCCTCGGCATTGCAGCCGGGATTGACGATGACCACGGAAGTCAGGCGCAGCGTTGTGGTCAGCACGCCACCGCTCGATTCGAAGCTGACGGTGGGCGTCACAAACAGGCCACTCAGGCAGGGGGCCTGCGCCGCCGCCGGTTGCCCTTGCGTGGCCCATAGAACCGCCGCGGTGGCGACCAGTACCAGCGCGCGTGGCAGAATCGGCACGCGTCGCATGATGTTGTTGTTTGGCTGGCTCAATAGGTGTTGCTGGCCAGATAGGTTTCGCAGGCCAAATATGCGTTGCATGGCAGATATGCCCTTTCTGCGCCGTACGGCACCCCGCGTTACGGCAACGAGACCACACGCGCCGGGCAATGTCAAGCCGCACTTGGCGCGCTGTGCCTGGCATCCGTTACCCTGCGCCCCTCGTGACATGCCCCGTCGGAGGTCGCCCATGTTGTCCCAGCCCCAACCCTTGCGCCCCGGCCTGCGCTTGCGGCTCGCAGGGGCCGTGCTGCTCGCCGGTGCGTGCGCCTGGCCCGCCTTGGCCCAGCCGGCCCCGCGCGGCGCGTGGCTGCCGGCGGGCGGCTACCATACAGTCGGCGTGGTCATCAGCGAAGACGCATCGCCCGCCGAACGCCGTGCTGCCGAACTGTTCGGCACATTGTGGCAGCGCACCAGCGGCTTCGAGGCACCCGTCGCCACCTTTCCCGAAGACCCGATCAACCTCTGGGTGGGCAAGGCCGCAATCGAGGGGGAACTCATCCGCGAATCGCAGCTCGAAGACCTGCGCAACGACGGCTTCTATCTGCGCACGCACAGCCCCACGCGCCGCGGCCGCGAAGCCGGCGCCACGCCGCAACTCGCCCTGGCCGCCCCCACCGAGGCGGGTCTGCTGCGCGGCGTCTACACCTTCTTTCGCCGCCAGACCGACGCCCGCTGGATAGGCCCGCGCATGCTGTCGCGCGTGCGTCTGCCCATCTCGCTGCCCCACCTCGACCTGGCCTACAGCCCACCCTTCGCCCGCATGGACCTCGGCTATTTCCAACTCTGGCAGGCGGAAGGCATCGACACGTTCCGCGAGGCACACGGCCTGCACTGGCCCTTCGTGCCCGGGCTCTACCGGCAAGGCATGCTTGTGCGGCTCGTGCGCCCGCACGCACCGGCGCCGCCCCGCGCAGGCATCGACGCCCTCGCCCAACAGTTGGCCCAACAAACTGTGGCGGGCCGGGCCGCCATCCGCGCCGAGGTGCTGGGCAGGATGAACGAAGAGGCGCATAGCGCCGCTACGCCCTGGGCCACGCTGTGGCCCGCTGCGACCGACCTCGCCCTCGCGCTTGCGGCGCTCGAGCCGCCCGTCACGCTGCACATTGTTGCCGATGGC
>CAYMLC010000561.1:0-2192 GCA_964390765.1 uncultured Nitrospirales bacterium | reverse complement strand
AGATTGTCCCATCATCATCTCCGCGAACTTCCATTACATCATAGCCAAAATGAGCACAAACAGACTGAATGTCGATATCGCCGCACACCCACATCAAACCTGCCGCATCTCCCTCAACCGAACCGGCACCGCAAATTTTAGCCGCCCCGCCCTCTTTTTCGATTGCATCAACGGCATGCTGAGCTATCAGGTGATGGCGGGCAACCTCTGGCAGGGCAAGACGCTCATCGTCGACGACCACAACAACTTCTTCAATAAGGTGCCGTATACGCGCAAGAAGTGGGTCTTCTATCGCGCGCTCAAGTACCTGCTCTTTCCCGTCTTGTTGCGGCGCGTGGCGCGCGTGCTGCCCATGTCGCACGAGGTGCGTGAATATCTGCACAGCGAGTTAGGCGTGCCGCGTGAGATGACCACGCTCAACCACTTGGGCGCCGACCCGGAGAAGTTCAAGCGCGACCCGGAAGCGGGCGCAGCGGTGCGCGCGCGCTATGGCATTCCCGACGACGCCGTGGTCATCGTGAACAGCGGCAAGATTACCGAGGTGAAGGACAACCACATCCTGCTCGAAGCGATAGGCGCGGTAGTGAAGCGGGCGCCGCGCGCTTTCCTGTTGATGATTGGCAATGCGCCACAGCCCTACCGTGGCGAGTTGGATGTGCTGATTGCGCAGCACGGCCTCGAAGGGCATATGCGCTGGATCGACTTCCTGCCGCACCACGAGCTGACCGCGCACTACTCCGCCGCCGATATCGGGTGTTGGCCGGGTGACTGGAGCTGCACCGTGATCGAGGCGGCCAGTTGCGAGATTGCGCTGGTGCAGCCGGACCTGCTGTACACGAAGTACAGTTCTGCCAACGACAACAGCCTGAACTTCGAGCGCGGCAATGCGGCCGACCTCGCCGATAAGCTGGTTGCGCTGGTCGAGGACGACGAGCGCCGCCGCGCGATGGCGCAGCGTTCGCGCGCGTTGATCGAGCGCGAACTCAATTGGGATGCGCTCGCCCGCGAGACCATCGACATCTACCAGCGTTGTCTGGCGCGAGAACCCTTTCCCCGCGAGACCTACAACGACGTGGTCAAGCATTACATCTAACCCTTCAGCCGGGCAGCCCGCAGGAACCTACGATGCAATTCGAAGCCGTGCGCGACATCGTCGATGGCGTGCCCAACATGACGCCCGAGCAGGGCCGGGTGGTCTACGATCTGCTGTTGCGGCTCGATGCAAAGCACGCGCTGGAACTGGGCTTCGCCCACGGCACAGGCAGTTGCTATATGGGTGCCGCGCTGCAAGAGACCGGCGGCTCTTTGCTCTGCATCGACCGCGAAGAGGCGCGCCAGCGCCAGCCCAGCCTTCCCGAGCAGGTGGCGCGTTGCGGCCTCGAAGAGGTGTTGCGCCCGCTGTATTCCGCGCACAGCTACACCTGGGAGTTGATGCGGCTGATAGAGGAACACACTGTAGATGGGCGGTGTGCACCCTTCCTCGACTTCTGCTACATCGATGGCGCACACGCGTGGGAGCCCGACGGCCTGGCCTTCTTTCTCGTCGACAAGCTGCTGAAAGTCGACGGCTGGATCCTTTTCGACGACATCTACTGGCGCTACAGTGAGAGCAGCGTGGCCGATGCCGACTGGGTGCAGGCCTTGCCACGTGATGAGCGGGACACCGCGCAGGTGCTGAAGATCTTCGAGCTGCTGGTCAAGCAGCACCCCAACTACGCCGACTGCCGTATCGTCGACTGGTGGGGCTGGGCGCGTAAGGTGGGCGAGCAGTCGGCTGCGTCTTCGCTGCTCGACGACCTGGGCGTGCGGCAGGGGGCGCTGGGCCGCGCCAAGCAGGCGCTGCGTCCGGCTGTACACGCCGTGCGCCGCCGTCTGCGCGGGGGCTGAGCCGGCTTGGCGCGCGCACGGGCCACCGCTTTGGGGCAGCCGCCCCGCTTTGCCCTGGCCACGGTGGCGCTTGCGGCGGGCGGCGCCGTGGCAGCCGGTGTTGCGGTGTATCTGCTGCCCCTGCTCGGTACGGTCGCGCTCGTTTTTCTGGGGGCCGCCGGACTCGCCGGTTTGCTGTGCTTCGGCCTCACCGGTTCGCTGCTGATGCTGCTGGCCTTCGCCTCATTGCTACTGCTCAACCGCATCGATATTGGCCTTGCCGTGCCCGCGGGGCCCGTCTCGCTGCGCATTACCCTGCTGCTCGC
>CAYMLC010000560.1:1998-2236 GCA_964390765.1 uncultured Nitrospirales bacterium | reverse complement strand
ATTACGCTGGACATCGAACAGGGCACGCCCCTGCTGAGCGCGCTCAACACCGGCCACGCCCAGCATGCGCGCGTGCTGCAGGCGCTGTATACTCCGAGCCGCGCGGGCGCGCTGGCCATTGCCCCGCCGCGCCAGCTTTACTTTCAGGGCACACTTCGCATCGCCACGGACGGATAGGCCGCTATGGACCCGCAAAAGCCCCTTGCCATTTCCGTCGTCGTTCCCAGCTACAACCAGT
>CAYMLC010000560.1:374-1988 GCA_964390765.1 uncultured Nitrospirales bacterium | reverse complement strand
CTCATGCCGCGGCTGATGGATTCGATCGAGGCGCAAGAAAACGCCGATGAGGTCGAACTGGTGGTGGTGGATGATTGCAGCCCCGACGATACGCAACAGGTGGTCGAAGCGTGGATGGCGCAGCCGCGCACGGTGCGCACACAATACGTGCGGCTGGCACGCAACGGCGGACCGGGCCGCGCGCGCAACGAAGGGGCGCGGGCCGCGCGCGCGCCGGTGGTGGCCTTTACCGACAGCGACTGTGTGGCGGCGCCGGGCTGGTGCAAGGGGCTGCTGGACGCGCTGCATCTGCGTGAGGGCTACATCGGCGTGGGCGGCAAGGTGCTCCCGCTGCACACCGATACGCAGATCGCCAAGTACTTCCACATGAACCAGACACTGGAGCCGCTGCGCTCCGAGAATTTCCCCATCGGTTTTCTGGTCACCTGCAACTGCTGCTACGTGCGCGAGGAATTGCTGGCCGCGGGCGGGTTCATGGAAGACATTCGCTCGCCGGGTGGTGAAGACGTAGCGGCCAGCATCCGGTTGCGCAAGCGCGGCTGGCGCTTCAACTTCACCGAGGACGCGCTCATCTACCACGACTTTCGCGATGACCTGCGCGCGTTTTGCCGCACCTGGTTCAATTACGGCTTCGGCTGTGCCTTTGTCGCGTGCCGGCTGCTGACGGACAAGGAGCTGATCCCCGAGCGCAACCAGTTCGACGTGGAGCATTACTGGGGCATTTGGCCCATACGCCCCACCGTCACGGGGTTGCGCTCGTTCTTTACCGACCTGGGCATGTACTGGTGGATGGGCGGCAAAACGGGCTATTCGGTCTTTGAACGTGTATGCGCGGTCTGGCTGCGGCCTTTCGACCGGCTCAACTACTACCGCGGCTGGCGGGCGGGCATCAGTGCGTGGGAAGCCGAGAGTGGCCGGCGCAGCGTGCTGCGCTTGCGGGGGGCAGCGGCCTGGCGCCGGCCAGAGGAAGAGACGGGCTAGGCGCTAGTAATGGCGGTCGGCGCCGTACCATTGGCTGCCGCCGTGGTCGAGGTGCAGGACCGGCAAACCCTCGAGCCAGTGCTCGGCGCCCCAGTGGTCGCGCACGCCCCGCGCAAAGACCCAGTCGGCGCGCTCGAAGTGGCCGTACTCCTGATACTGCACCTTGGTGAAGACATAGCGCTGGACACACTGGAAAAAGCCGATGGGCACGTCTTCCGCTTCGCGCCGCCGCCACTCGCCCGGGCCATCGATGAGCGCCTGCCAGTTGGCGACCGGGTCTTCGATACCGAGCAGGATGCGTGCGGTGGCCGCTGCGGTCAGCATCTTGCGGCCATCGGGCGCGACGAGCGGCGCCTCGGGCGCCTCGCGCAGAATACGCGCGAAGAGCTGGGGCGGCGCGATGACGTCGGCGTCCATAATCACCACCCGCTCCCCCTGCGCCAGCCGAACACTTTCATTGATGAGCATGCCCTTGGCGCGCGTGTCGTTCTCGCCGAAAGGCACGCGCACCAGGCGCAATTGGGGGAAGGCGAGGGCCGCGCTCTCGAGCACATCGTCGGTGGCGTCGACCCCCGGCACGTAGGCGATGAGCACCTCGATGGCGCCGGGCCGCAGCCCCTCCTGTGCGGCCGC
>CAYMLC010000560.1:0-364 GCA_964390765.1 uncultured Nitrospirales bacterium | reverse complement strand
GCAGTGCGCACTGCAAGCGGCGGGCATAGCGCGTACAGACGATGACGACGGAAAACGCGGGCGCTTCGGCCTGTGCCGTGGGCTCTGCTTCCCCTTCCCAGACCACGAGGCGCTGCGTCACGATTTCGTGGTCTAGGTTCCACAGCGCGATGTGCAACGGGGTGGCATCGCCGATGCGGCGCGGCACGTAGTAGGGCCCGGCAAAGGCGACCGGCGCCACGGGCTCGTCGTCGCGCAAGAGGACATAGCGTCCATCGGCCGCGACGTGCAGCGTGATGCGGTGCTCGAGACGAATGAGCGGGCACAGGATGCGGGCCGCGCGCCCGCAGAAGAAACCGGCGTATTCGGCGGAGCCGCCTCCGAG
>CAYMLC010000559.1:0-2240 GCA_964390765.1 uncultured Nitrospirales bacterium | reverse complement strand
GGCAGCGCCGTGGGCAGCGCCGTGGCCGACGGACTGCGGCGCCTGCACACGCTGGCCCGCGCGGCCGGTCTTCCCGTGGGCACGGCACCGCCGCCCTTCTGTTAACGCGTCTTGCGCGGCTCGGGCGGGTCGGTCGCCGTGACCCGGATATCGAGCGCATCGCGAATGGTCACGCGCCGCATGAACTGTACCGTCAGGTGCCGACCGACATGCTGCGGCGTCAGCGTCCAGCGCAGCGGCTCGTCGCCTTCGCCACTCTCGCACTGCACAGAGACATAGGCCACGTGCGCCGGCACGCGCAGGTGTACGGTTCGCACGGCGATCGGGCTGCCGAACGCGATGCGCACGCGCTGAAAATAGGGGGGTCCCGCCTGCTCACGGTACTTCAGCCAGCCAAAGGTCGAAGGCGTAAACAGCGGCGCGCTCAACTGGTCCGCACCCGCGGCCAGATTCGGGCGCAGGGTCAGCTTCGCCTCGGGCACGTTCAAGAGAAAGCCCTGCACGGCATAGAGCAGGTGCCAGGCGCCGAGCGCATCCACATGCCGGTACTGCGCCCCTGCACCGGGCGCGCCCGCGTCAATGTCCCAGCGGTCGGGCTGGCGGAAAGCCAGCCCCATACGGCGGCCCTGCACGTGGTACAGGTGGTCGGCCAGGCGCAGCCCCACCTCGGGCTTGCCCCGGTAGATCAAGTGCGACCCCACCACCGCCAAGGTCCACAATGGCCACGCCAGCCCCGGCGCTTCGGATTCGCCCTGGTCGAGGCGCACGCACGGTACCAGCATCTCGCCGCGACGGTTCAGCCGCGCTATCGTGTCGAGCGCACGCGCCACGCGCGACGGATGCACCAGGTCGCCCAGGTCCAGAAAGTCCGCGTACCACTGCCCCATCAATTGGCCCACATGGCAGCGGCGCGGCGCGGCACTGTCCAGCGGCTCGAGCGCATAACACCCCGCCGTGTCGTCCCAATAGCGCGCCTCGAAGGCCTGGCACGCGCGCCCCAGCCGCGCCTCGTAACGCTCTGCCTGCGCCGGCGCATCTTGCCCGCGCGCCAGGGCGGCATAGGCACGCAGCGCCGCCAGCCAGAGCGAGGCGGTGATACTGCTGAGCTGGGCGGGCTGCACCCCATCGAAGGTGCGTGCGCCCGGCGCCGTATCGGGCAGGCCGTCGCCGTCGGCATCGAGCGCAACCAGACTGCGCATCAGCCGCTCGAGCCCGGGCAAT
Organism: uncultured Nitrospirales bacterium; assembly: GCA_964390765.1. Taxonomy (GTDB): domain Bacteria; phylum Hydrogenedentota; class Hydrogenedentia; order Hydrogenedentales; family JAGMZX01; genus CAYMLC01. The sequence continues at coordinate 1,019 of CAYMLC010000559.1, read as the reverse complement.
AGATCGAGCAGGCGTACCAGCTTGCCGCTCAGGTGAAAGTTACGGTAGGTCAGCAGCACCAGGTTCGCACCCAGCGCCACGCGCTCGCCCGGGTCCTCTGCCCAGGTCGGCTCGAAAAACGTGAAGCGGCCGAAATCGCGGCAGATGCGCCGCTCGATCGATTCGGGGTCCGCGTTGCCCAGCACCAGCAACTCGGTCTCTTCCTGGCGCGGAAAAAACAGCAACTGCCCAAACGAACTGACCACGCGCGCATCCAGTGCACCCAGCCGCGGCTCCTGCTCGCTCAGGCACGCGCCCACCAGCCCCTCCTCCGAGAGCAGGCTGTTGGTCGAAAAGACGTGGCTGCTGTCGACCAGCAGATTCCCCAGCCACTGCGGCAGGCTGGAGCTGGCAAAACGCTGCTGCCAGTTCTCGACCGCGGCGTACAGATATTCCGTATAGCGCAGGGCGTGCTGCGCCACCGCCACCGCATCGCAAAAGCGGTTCGTATAGGCATTGCCCAGGTCGCGCCCCGCGCGTTCGTGCCGCGGGTGATACCAGGCGATGGCAAAGTCCCAGCGGTACACGTTGCCCGGTGCCAGGCGCACGGTGCCCAGCACCGCCACCTCCGTCGCCGCCGCGCTCCGCGACACGAAGCGGGTCAGCGTGCCTTCTTCGTTCACCCGCCGCCACAGCTCGGCACGCTCTTCGGCGCACGTGCTGTCCCAAGCCGCCACCGAAGTCGCCAGGCCCGGGCGCACCCGCAACGCCACAGCATGCTGCCCGTGCGCATTCGTGGGCGGGTCGTGCTTCGAGCCCAGCGCGATGCCATTGAACCGCGACGGCGCCACCACGCCGTCTTCGTCGGGGGGCTCGGGCTTGGGCAGCGCGCGCTTCGGGTCGTCTTCGAAGGGGTCAACCAGAACCGGCGTGGGTGCGGCTGGCGGGTCGGGACCACCGGCCGCCTTATGGCCGACGATGTTTTCCCAGTTCAACAGCGCCGAAACCTCGAGCGGCTCCTGCGTGAGATTGCGGGCCAG
>CAYMLC010000558.1:0-2247 GCA_964390765.1 uncultured Nitrospirales bacterium | reverse complement strand
CCGGCAACGGCGTCATGCTGGTTACATCTTCTTCCCGCGGCCGCCGCCCGATCTTCCGACAGGCTCGACGCAAAGCCGGTGAACAAGACCACCGGTAACGCCGGCCGGACCGCGCGCAGGGCTTCGGCCAATTCGACGCCCGTCATCTTCGGCATCATCTGGTCGGCCACGACCAGGTCGAAGGTCTCGGGATATTGACGGACAATCTCGAGCGCCTTCGCGCCGTTGTTCGTCACGGTCACGTCATAGCCATAGCGCTTGAGTGCCCCCTCGCCGAAGCGCAGGATCATGTCCTCATCATCCACGAACAGGATGTGGCCGCGCCCCGCGGGCGGCGGCGCTGTGTCGGCCGGACTGCGCAACACATCGCCGCGCGCGCGCGGCAGCAGCGTCTCGAACTCCGACCCCTGACCCGGCTTGCTGCGCACGATGACCGCACCACCGTGGCTGGTGACGATACCGTGCACCACCGACAGGCCCATGCCGGTGCCCTCGCCCGGTCCCTTCGTGGTGAAAAAAGGATCGAAGATGCGCTTCATCACGCTGGGTTCCATGCCATGGCCATTGTCGGCCACGGTGAGGCAGACGTAGGCGCCCGGCGCGAGACGCGGATGCGCGGCCGCCATCGCTTCGTCGACCTCTACATCGCGCAGCGTGACCGACAGACGCCCGCCGTCTTCACCCATCGCGGAAAAGGCATTGGTTGCATAGTTCATCATGAGCTGGTGCATCTGGGCCGCATTGGCATGTACCACGCCGGAGTGCACGTCGATGCGCTCGACGATCTCGACCGTGGCCGGCAGCGTGGCACGCAGCAGCTTGAGTGCCTCGCGCACGACGAGGTGCAAATAGATGGGCGCGCGCTCCTGGTCGGTCTGGCGGCTGAACGCAAGAATCTGCGAGACGAGGTCCTTGGCGCGATGGGCCGCCTGTAGGGCTTCGCGCAGGTCGGAGTAGATGGGACTGCTGGGATCAATCTCGCGCAGGGAGAGATCGGTCAGGCCGATGATGGCCACCAGAATATTGTTGAAGTCGTGCGCGATGCCGCCCGCCAGCACCCCAAGACTCTCGAGGCGCTGGCTGTGCTGCAATTGCTGCTCCAGCTGGCGGCGTTCTTCCTCGGCCCGAATACGGTCGGTTATGTCCTTCGAGCCCGCGATCAGACGCTCGGCGCGACCGCCCAGGTCGGCCAGCACCAGCCCCTGCTCTTCCATCCAGCGGTACTGTCCGTCGCGCGCGCGAAAGCGATACTCGACCGAGTAGCTGCGCACTTCCATGACCGCCCGGGCCATGGTATCGACCAGGTGCTGGCGGTCGGCCGGGTGCACCAGCTGGACCAACTCGTCGGTGTCCATGGCTTCGAGTTCAGCGGGGCTGTAGCCCACCACCGGCTCGGTGGCGCCAATCCACTTTATCGTGCCGCGGTGCAGGTCGAGGTCGTAGATCATCTGCCCGGTCTGCGCGGTAATCAGCCGGTAGCGCGAATCGCTCTCGTAGAGCGTGACCTGCGCGTGCTCGCGGCTGGCGATGGGGCGCGCGCACCCGGCCACGGCCTGGCGCCCGGCATACTCACAGGCCACTGCGTGCAGTTCGACCGGCAACTCCGTGCCGTCTTTGGTGCGGTAGGTGGTCTCGAAAAGGGCGCGGCCCTGCTTCACGATGCCGGCCAGGCGCACGGGGATCGCGTCGAGCAGTTGCGGCGCAAGGAGGTGGCGAATCGTGCGCTCGAGCAACTCGTCGCGCCGGTAGCCCAACATGTCACATGCGGCCCGGTTAACCTCGAGAATGCGGCTGGCCGCCGGCGCATTGCGGTCGACCTCGACCACAAACACGGCATCGGCGATGGCGTCGAACAGTTGGCGGTTCAGCGCGTGGGCCGTCTCGAGTGCCTGGCGCTCTGCCGCAGCCGCCACATCCATGCGGTGCTGCGCGGCACGCAGGCGGTCTTCGCCCCGCTTCACACGGAACAAGAGGCGCAGCGTAGTGGCGAGCAGCGCGGCCGACGCATCGGGCGGCAGCGAGGCGTCGGGCGCAGCCGAACCGCGGGCGCGCGCAGCGTCTTCTTCATCGAGCGTAAGAATGGGCAACAGCGGCGCGACGTCGAGCGCGCGCAAGGCACGCACCAGGGCGCCCTTCTGCTGGCCCCCGGGCAGGGCGTCCACAACGATGCAGTCGGGTATGAGCCGGCGGGTGCGCGCGAGGGCCTCTTCACTGCTGTGCGCGCTCACGACGCGGTACTCCGGCAAG
>CAYMLC010000557.1:0-2247 GCA_964390765.1 uncultured Nitrospirales bacterium | reverse complement strand
GGCCTTCTCTTCTTCGAGCCGCTGGCGAAAGAAACGGGCGTTGTGCAGGCCGGTCAGGTCGTCGGTGACGGCCAGCACCTCGAGGCGTTCGTTGGCGCGCTGAATCGATTCAAACAGTTGCGCGCGTTCGAGGGCGTTGGCCGCAGCCTCGGCCACAATCTCGAGAAAGTTCACTTCGTCGGGCGTGAACTTGCTGCCGATACGCGCCGTGCGCAGCAGCAGGGTGCCGACTTCGGGGTCGCTGCTGACAATCGGGATAACGCAGAGGCTGCGCAGGCCCACCTGCTGCAGGTCCTGCGCCACGGGCTTGGTGAGGGGGCTGGTCAGCACGTCGTCGATCAGGATGCGCTGGCGGTGACGCAGGCAATAGGTCAGTTCGGGATATTTTTCGAGGTCGATCACGCGATTGGAGAGGCGCTCGTCTTCGTGCGAGACCAATACGTAGGCGTTGGGCTGGTGCTCCCAGACACGCACGATGGAGCAGCGGTCGCTTGAAACGATGCGCGCAATCTGTTCGACGAAGACGTAGAGGATGTCGTGTGCGCGCCGGTGGGCCGAGATGGCCTTCAGGATGTCGAGGACGCTGGAGAGGTCGGCGCGGTCGCGGTCGAGGTCGCGGCGGCGCTGGGCCAGGTGGTCTGACAGCAGGGCGGTCAGGCGCAGGGTCCGCTCGAGGCCATCGGTTGTGCCGTGGTGGATTGTGGGCAACTCCTCGCGTTGCAGATAGGCGCGCAGCGCAGACACGACACCCTGGTGCGTGGTCCAGCCACCGCGGAAGCTGCCTTCGCACAAGGTGCCGAACAGTGCCACGGGGGCATCGCTCAGCAGCACCCGGTCGTGCGTTTCGAGGGGGCCGGCTTCGGCGGTACGCAGCGCGTTGAAGGCGCCGTTGCTCTGCCCTTCCTGGCGCAGGTTCGGAACGGCTGCCGCTGTGGCCGGATCGGCCAGCAGCCCGGGGCTGTCCCAGGAGGCCACCTCGCAGGCGAGCAGTTCATAGGCGGCCAGGTCGTCGAGTGGCGCAATACGATTGGCGGCCTGCATCGACAGGCCTGCGGCGGCGTCGAAGCGTTGCAACAGATCGAAGGCGGTTGCGGCCATTCAGCTATCCTGCTCGACGCGTGGGCCGCACGGACCCTCAGGCGTCCGCCACGTTCGGTTGGTGGTCGCGCACAATCGTAACGGGTGTGCCCCGCACCACCAAGTCGTACAGTTCCTCCACATCGGCCGGCAGCATACGCGCGCAACCGTGCGAAGTGAAATCGCCGATGCTCTCGGGTTCGATGGTTCCATGAATGCCGAGGTCTTCGGGCAGTTCCGCCTCGACCGGGACCAGCGGCATCCAGCGTGTACCCAGCTCATTGCGCGGGTCGCCCGGCGGAATGGGCTCGCTGCCGGGCTTGAACCACGTGGGGTCTTTTTGTTTGTTGCCGATACTGTATTTGCCGGGGGTCGTCTCGTAGCCCGGCATGCCCAGCCCGACGGGATAGCGCTTGAACAGGCCGTTGTTGTCGTACAGGTAGAGCATGCAGCCTTCGAGCGAGATGACGATGCGAAAGTCTTTGGGCGTGTACTTCAGTTTCTGTCCCACGCGCAGGTTGCGCGGGTCGTCGATGCCGTTTGCGCGGGTCAGCAGCCCCTGGGTCGTGTTCAGCTTTACACCGATGGCGGTCAGCGTATCGCCCGGTTCGACCACGTAGGTGCGGCTGTCGGGCGTTGCCACGGGTGAAAAGATTTGCGCGACACGCAGGTCGCCCAGGTGGTCGACGGCTGTCCCCCACACGTCCGAACCCCACGCCGCGCGCGCCTCGGCCTGCTCGAGATGCTCGATAGCGCTGGGCGTCACGTCTTGTGCAAGGGCGAGCCGCCCCAGCCCCAGGTGGGCTTCGGCGCGCAGTTCGGGCGGTGCCTGGCGCACAAGTCTGCCGTAGTACTCCTGGGCGGTTGCGGTGTCGCCCCGGCCCTCGTTCAATGCGGCCAGCCGCAGCATGGCGTGTGGCGCCTCGGGCGCGGCGGGATGTTCGTCGATCAGTTGGCGCAGCAGTGGGCTGGCCGCTTCGGGACGGCCGGCGTCGGATTCGATGCGCGCGGCGAGATAGAGCGCACGGGCCGCACCGGGTGCTGCGCTGCCGGCTTCGAGCAGTGGCGCCAGTGCGGCACGCGCCGAGGACTGGTCACCGCTATCGAGGTGGCCTTGGGCCTTGGCGAGCAGGTCGACCGGCGAGGCTTCGGCCTGTTGCGATACGGCGC
>CAYMLC010000556.1:0-2255 GCA_964390765.1 uncultured Nitrospirales bacterium | reverse complement strand
TGCTGTTGGGCGTGCCGCCACCACCAGCGGCAACACCGGCGCCCCCGTCGCCCAGCGCGCCACTGCTCGGCATGCCGAAGCCGCGTGCGCCAGAACCGCCGGTACCACCGGTATCGCCCGGGTCACCTGCGCCGCCGCTCACGCCGACGCTGCCGGGGTTGCCACCGCCACCGTTCGCCGAACTGGCACCGCCACCGCCCGCGCCGCCGCCGCCGCCGCCATCGCCACCGTCACCGCCGCCGCCACCAGTGGTGGCTCCAGCGCCGCCGCCGCCGCCCGCGCCGCCGCCGGCGCGGCCATCGCTAACGTCAATGGGGCTGTTGTCCCAGACCAGGTCGTCAGCCGCCACGATCGCGAAGGGGCGGTCGCCGACGACGGTCACCGTGGTATTGGTGACGCTGACGTTCTGGAAGCGGAACACGGCCACATTGCCATTATCGGGGTCGATGTCGCCCGTCGCCGACACGGTACCGCTGATAGCGGGCGTGCCCGATGCCGTGATGGTGATCGTACCACCGTCCACCACGAGCGACGGGAGTGAGCCGGCGCCAACCAGCTCCTCGGGGTTGTACATGTCTGCCGCAGCGGGCAGCATGCTCCCCCACGCCAGCGCGAGCGCCAGCGCAGGTAGGCCGCACGTGCGCAAGGCGCGTGCTGCCCAGATTGCCGTCAACTTCTGCCTCATACCTGGGGTTTCCTCCCTAGTCAGGTTGTCTGGGTCCAGGCCTTTTGTGATGCCGGGCCCCAACGTCGTGTCACCCAATCCCGTTATCTATACCTGATGCCAATCGCCCGGGGTACCTGCACCCTAGGTCGAAATAAGCCAACACGTTAGGCGCGCCACAGCCCAGCATTGAATGGCTGGGAAGGACGCGCGAAAAAGGTGAGCCGGAGCACAGGCTGCGAATGGATTCCATACCTGCGCTGAACGCTGCCCACATGAATTCTCCTGAACTTCAATGCCTCACGCATGCGCGGATGGTGCGGCCCTTCAAGGAAAAAGCCACTTCGCCGCGCGCGTGTTCTGCCTCAACAACCCTGTGCGGTTGCGTCTTAATATAGGTAAAAGCCTCATGGCTGTCAACCCCGCTGAATCGGGTACCCGCGTGTCGCCGACCCATCACTTTTGCAGGAATCACACTTTGTCGCCCGCGTATTGTGGCGCTACTCAGCCTGGCTGGGGTCGAAAAACAGCACCTGTCCGCGCCCGGCCTCGTCTTCGGGCACGCGTTCCAGTTCCCGTGCGACCCTTGCCTGTTGCTCGCGCGCATAGCTGTTGTCCGGATTGATGTCGAGTGCCCGCTGATAGGCGTCGCGGGCCTCGGCAAGACGGCCGAGCGCGCGGTAGGCATCGCCGAGATTGTTGTGGGCGAGCACGAAGGTGGGGTCGATTTCGATTGCCTGCTGATAGTGCTGAATCGCCTGCTCCCAGTTTTCGAACTTCGTCAGCTCGAAACCGAGGAAATTGTGGGCAGCGGCATAGTCGGGGTTGATGCGCAGCGCGTCGCGGAAGCGTGCAATGGCGCCCATGCTGTTGTCCTGCTGTGCGAGGGCGAAGCCATAGCCGTAGTGGGCCACGGCATTGTTGGGGTTGCTGGCGAGGGCCTGCTCGTAGTGCTCGATTGCGGCGGTGAGGTTGCCCTGCTCGGCGAGCAGATTGCCGAGATTGGTGTGCGCGAGCGCGTAGCCGGGCGCCAGTTCGAGCGCGCGCCGGTAGGCGGTGTGCGCCTGGGCGAGGCGTCCGAGGCGCGCCAGTTGAAAACCGCGCAGGTTGTGCAGTTCGGCATTGCCGGGCTCGGTTTCGAGCAGCGTATCGAGGCGGGCGAGCGCCTCTTCCGGATTGCCGGCGTAGCTGAGGGCGCGTGCGAACAGTTCACGCAGCTGTTCATCTTCTGGAAAGGCGTCGACCGCTTGGCGCAGGGCGGGCAGGGCGGCGTCGTAGTCGCCGGCATCCACCAGTGCTTGCACCCAATCGCGCCGGATGTCTTGTTCGGTGAAGTCCGACTCGAGCGCCGTAGCAAAAGCGTGGGCGGCGTCGGCATGCCGCCCCATACCACGCAAGACCGTGCCGTGTACCCACCAGACATCAGCGGTCGCACGCGGCATCTTGATGGCCTGCTGGCTACGGCTTAAGGCCTCGTCATAGCGCCCTTGTACCGCAAGGGCGAAAGCCAATTGCGAGACGTTGTACCAGGTCTCCAGATACTCAACCGATTGACGGAGGTGCTCTTCCGCGGCCTCGGTCTGGCCGATTT
>CAYMLC010000555.1:0-2258 GCA_964390765.1 uncultured Nitrospirales bacterium | reverse complement strand
TTGGCCCCCAGCACGCCGTTGAAGCGCACCTCGAGCGTGTGGCCGTTCACCTCTACGGTGTGCGGATAGGGCAGGTTGCGCGGGTTCTCGAGCGCATGGCACTGCTGCGGCGTGAGGCGGCACAGCAAATCGGCCGGCGTGCCCGCCAATTCGCGCAGCTTGAGGCCGGGCACGTTCTCCTGAAACGCTTCGAGATGGTCGCCGATGAGCGCCGTGAACGCGCGGTTCACGTAGATGATCTTGAGGCCCTCATCGCACAACATGACCGGCTGTTCCAGCCAGTCGGCAACCTGCAGGTTCTCCGGCATTTCCGCGATCGATCCCATAGTCTACCCTTGAGCGTGGTGGCCGGACAGCATGTCCCGTTGCTGGCAACCCTTACCTCCGCCGCGTCGGGCGGTATGCACAATGTAGCCCCGAACTCGTTGGCTGACAAGTACTTCATGGAATCTATAGAGACTGGCGGCCGGGCGCGTGTGGCGGCGTGTTGCGGCGGTCGGGCGCGCGCGCAGGCGAGACGCCGCTTACATGCACATGATTCCGCTGTGTTAGACTGCCAACCATCACGCGGGGCAGCGTATGTCTACACGTGGTAAGGAGTAACGACGCTGAGCGAGATACGACAACCCACCGTCCTGGAAGTGCCGGCCATCAAGGCCATGCTCGACGATGCCGTCGAGGCCGGGCAGGTGCTGCCGCGTGCGCTGCCAGAGATCTACGAGAACGTGCGCGACTTTACGGTCTATGTAGACGAGACCGGCGTGGGCGGTTGCGCCGCCCTGCACATCGACACGGCGGAATTGGCCGAGGTGCGCTCGCTGGTGGTGCGGCACGACCTGCGCGGCCGGGGCATCGGTCAGCGGCTGCTGGCGGCAACGGTCGCCGAGGCCGAGCGGCTGGGGCTGCAGCGCGTCTATACGCTCACGCGCGTGCCCGCGTTCTTCCTGCGGTCCGGGTTCCATGTAATCGACCGCGATGCGCTGCCGCACAAGGTCTTCAAGGACTGCCTGCGCTGCCCGCTGTTTCCCGGCTGCGATGAGGTGGCGCTGGATCGGCCGCTGGCCGTGCGCAACGTGGGCGCCGGCGTGGCTGTGCCCGCCAGCCAGCATGCGCATGTCTGATGGTGTCCCTACACGTGCGGTGGCCCAGGCATGATTGAAGGTGCGCCCGCGACAGAACCGGCGCGGCTGGCCGGTATGCTTGGCTTTCTCGGCTGCGGCAACATGGGCGTCGCGATTCTGGATGGGCTGCTTGCCAGCGGGCGCGCGCGTTCGACGCAGGTCATCGTATACGAGACCGATGAGGAGCGTGCCGATGCCGTCGCGCATCGGGGGGCCGCCCTCGCGGTGACGCCCGCCGAACTGGCCGCACAATGCGACACCCTGCTGCTGGCGGTAAAGCCGCAAGTGATGGCGGAAGCCGTGGCCCCGATGCGCGAGGGCCTGCGTGCCGGCACACTCGTGATCAGTATTGCCGCGGGCCTGACGCTGGCGCGCCTGCGCGAGATGCTGGCGGGACATGCGCGGCTGGTGCGCGTGATGCCGAACACGCCCTCGCTCGTGGGCTATGGCGCGGCGGGCTTTGCCTGTGGCCCCGGCTGCACCGAGGCCGACGCCGCCACCGTGCGCAACATTTTCGAAGCGGTCGGGCTGGTGGAAGCGGTGGACGAGCCGCAGCTCGACGCCTTGACCGCGCTGAGTGGCAGTGGCCCGGCCTATTTCTTCCGGGTGACCGAGTGCCTGATTGAGGCGGCCGTGGCCGAGGGCCTGCCGCGGGCGGCGGCCGAGCGGCTGGCGGCGCAGACGGTGCTGGGTGCGGGCGCGTTGTTGGCGGAAAGCGGCGAAGACGCGGCCACGCTGCGGGCACGGGTCACGTCGCCCGGCGGCACCACCCAGGCCGCGCTCGAGACCTTCGAAGCGCGGGGGCTGCAAGAGGTGCTGGCGGCGGGCGTGCACGCAGCCGCGGCGCGCAGCCGCGAACTGGCCGGCGGCTGAGCCCGATTGAATGGTTGTGCGGCGTACGCGTCGATGTAGAGGGAGACGCCCGAGGTGAAGAAAGACAAACTCGTCGCCGAGATGCTGGGCGATGAAGCGACGCTGACACCGAGCGACGTGTACAGCGTCGAATTCAAGAACAGCCTGGTCGGTGGCTATGACAAGGAAGAGGTGGACGCCTTTCTCGAGCGCGTGGCCGAAGTGCTCGAGACGCTGCTGCAGAAACTGCGCGACCAGCGCGAGCAGAACGACCACCTGCGCGAG
>CAYMLC010000554.1:0-2262 GCA_964390765.1 uncultured Nitrospirales bacterium | reverse complement strand
ACAGGAGGGCCGGGCCGTGCGTCGGCTGCGGGCAACTGCGAATGAGCCCGCCCAGCACGTTGCGCAGGCTCGCGCTCATCGCATGCTCCTGGCCGATGCTCAGGCGGCCTTCCGCCCAGCGCTGACCGATTTCCACCAGCAACGGCTGCACAATGTCGTGTATGAACGAACGCGGCGGCAGGGCGGCGGCGGTCCAGCTGAGCAGGCGCTCGAAGGCCGACAGGTCGTGGCGGCGCACGGCTTCGAACAGGCGCTCGTTCACGCCCTCCAGCGGGTCGGCCAGCGGCTTCTCTTCCGGGCCGGCCGTTTCCACCAGTTCCTTCAGCGCACCGTTCTGCAGCCCGGCCAGATTGCGTATGGGGTGGCCCAACTCCGTGCCGCGCTTCAGCAACTGCAGCCGGGTCAGGTCCTCGGGGGTGTAGTAGCGGCGGCCCTGCGGCTCGCGCTTGGGCACGACCGCGGCGTAGCGCCGCTCCCATGCCCGCAAGGTATCGGGAGTGATGCCAGTGAGGCGCGAGGCAGCCTTAATGCTGTACCGTTTCATGCTCGCTGCTAACGTCGCCGGCCGCGCTTTTCTTCCAGCTTCTGTCTAGATAAGGCCTCGACATTACTAGGTGGCACAACAACACCCTCACAAGGCACGACTTACGCGAAACTGCGGGCAAAAAAAGCGGTCCCTGGGACGTCCGTACGTCCAAGGGACCGCGCAAGGTGCGGCACAGTTCCGCCTGCCCATCTACCCGGCAGCGCGTGCACACGGCAGATCGCGCCGGTACCGGGAAAGCGGTGAAGCGTGTGGTATGTGGGCGGCACCCTCGGGTGCCGGCGTGGCGGCTAGTAGCGTCCGTACCCGCCGCCGCCGCCGCGACCACCGCCGCCGCCGCCGCCGGGACGGTCCGCACGCGGACGCGCCTCATTCACCGTCAGGGTACGGCCGTCGAGACTGGCGCCGTTCATGGCCGAGATGGCCGCCTGTCCCTGGGTGTCGTCCGCCATCTCCACGAATCCGAACCCCCGCGAGCGGCCGGTCTCGCGGTCCATGATCACGCGGGCACTGCTGACCGAGCCATGCGCCGCAAAGGCATCGCGCAGGTCATCATCGGTCGTGTTGTAGGGCAGGTTGCCTACATACAGTTTCATTACCAATCCCTTTCCGATTCCGAGAATACTGCTGGGCTGCAAGGCGGCTCGGAGAACATGCGGGTCAGACTGTTCCGGATAGATCGCGCGTTGGCCGACGCGTCGAATCAGGCGGGCCTGGACTCGTCCTCGAAACCCCCAACACTCCCCGTGCACCATTGCACTTGGTGTTGAGACTAGCCCAACTTGTTCGTTTTTGCAATAGGGTTTGCGCGGCGTGGAACAGGGGGGTGCGACCATGACGCGCCCCACGCGTTTTCGGTATAGTTGCGGGCTAGGGCGCGGGCGCTGCCCGGCGCCGTGCGCGCGGCCACCATGCGAGACCAGGTGCGTGTGCGGACCGAGCCACTGGCTGGGGCCGCGCCGGGGCACCGCCACCCAACCGGGATGCCTATGGACAAGCTGTATGTAAGCGAAGCGGGGATGGAGAAGTTGCGCGCGGAATTGGCAGCGCTGAATGCGCGCCGCACGGTCGTGGCGGAGACCATCGAACACGCGCGCTCGCTGGGCGACCTGAAAGAGAACGCGGAGTATCACTCGGCCAAGGAAGAGCAGGCCATGCTCCACGCCAAGATCAAGGATGTGGAAGACAAGCTGACGCGCGCCGTCATCCTTGACGAGTCACAGATCGACGCGAGCAAGGCCTTGCTGGGCGCAACGGTGCGCGTGCTCAACAAGAAGACGAAGAAAGAGGTGACGTATGCGCTGGTCAGCCCGGTCGAGGCCGACCTCGCCAGCGGCAAGATCAGCGTTCAGTCGCCGGTGGGCAAGGCGCTGTTGGGTAAACAGGTGGGCGAGGTGGCCGTGGCCAAGGTGCCGGCCGGCGACCTGTCGCTCGAGATTCTCGAAATCACGCGCTAGCCGCATATTCGCGCAGCGGGCGGCGCCTGCGTCAGAATAGGTAGGGCCTCATCCGGAGCACCGCGGCCGGCGGTACTCCTTTCGTATGCCGGAGCGGAGGGGAGTAGCATGCCAAAGCGCACCGACCTGAAGAAGATTCTGCTGGTGGGGTCTGGCCCCATCGTGATTGGGCAAGCCTGCGAATTCGACTATTCGGGCACCCAGGCGTGTAAGGCGCTGCGCGAAGAGGGCTACGAGGTGGTGCTGGTCAACAGCAATCCC
>CAYMLC010000553.1:0-2274 GCA_964390765.1 uncultured Nitrospirales bacterium | reverse complement strand
CCAGCCAGGCCACCCCGAATGCCAGCAGCAGCACCGGTACCGCGCCACGCAGTTTGAGGGGCAGGGGCGAGAAGTAATTGATGTCGGCGTGATGCTTGATGTGCTCGCGCGAGATGGTCGTCTTGCCGCGCGGCCAGTGGCCCAGCACGTTGTGAATAACCCATTCGAGCAAGGTCCAGGTGCACAGACCCGCCACAAATCCCAGCATCATCGGCCCGAGGGTAGCGGCCAGCATAAGGTTCTCCCGTCTACGCGCGCGCGCTTTGGTCCAACCCTTTGGTTAGACCAAAAACACGCACCGACGATCAAGCCCGAACCCGACGTACTCCCCAAGCCGTAAGCCCGCACCACAACAGCATGCTCACCATCACCACCCACTCCAGCGCGGGCACCACCTTCAAGATCGGCGTGCCGCTCGGGTCGTGCCAGACCAGCGCCGAGCGTGCGACCCAGCCAAGGCGCATCGCCAGCACCAGCGCCACGAAGGAGGCGGCCGATACCAGGCTCACCACGCCCGGCCATGCGAGCCACAAGGGAAACATGGGCGGCCGCTCGGCCCAGAGCAGCCAGAGAAAGCCGGCGCTTAAGAGCGCCATGGCGAAGAATGCGGTGCCGGCGGTGGCGAAGTGCAGCGTGCGCGTGGGTTCGAGGCCGGGAAAGAGGCCGACCCCGCTCATGGCCAGCGCCGCCACGATACCCACCGCCGCCACCATCCATATACGCCACGAGCCGACGGCCTGCGCGATGGATGCGATGAAGCCCGCCATACACACGCCACCACACACCAGGCCTGCGTTGAACCACCACGAAGCGTTGCTGTGCGTGTGGCGGCCCAGGTCGCTCACGGTCTGCAGGAGAAACGAATAGCCCGCTTCATCGGTCGAGCCGAGCGCCGCGGCGCCCGCGCCCGCGCTCACGAGAAGCGGCGACAGCAGGCCGAGCGCGCGTGGTGCGGTGCCGAGTGTGGCCATGAAATTGCTCTCCGGCGCCCCCGGTGGGCACGCGTTCCGCGGCAATGCTACATTCCCGCCTGCCATGCACGAAACCCGCCCGCAACGCGAACACTGTAGGCACGAGGACTGGCGCGCCGCCGCCGTGGTGCTGCTGGCTGCTGCCGTGTTGCTGGCGCTGCTCACGGTATTCAACGAGACCAAGACCCTCGGCCTGTCGGTAAACGAGACGCGCATCGCCGAGGCGTGGCGGGCGGGCGAAGACCCGCTGGTCCACGGGCGGCTGTGGAAGCATGCGACCCTGGCGCTTGGCACGGTGGCCGAAGCGCTGGCGGTACCGCGTGGCACGGGTGTGGCCATGGTGGCCATGCGGCTTGCACAGAACACCGGCATCTTCTTGCTGCTGGCCCTGTGGTTGCGCATGCAGGGGCTCGGCTGGGCACACGGCCTGTTCGCGATGATGGCGCTCGCCTGGAGCATGACCATGGCCAACGCGAACGCGCACCTCGATGTGTCGAATTATGGGGCGGTCCTGCTGACCCTGGGCGCGGCGTGCCTGGCGGGCCGGCCGGGCACCGGGCCAACGGTGGCAGTGCTGGCGCTCATGCTGGTGATGGCGGTTGACCGCACGCTGGCGCTGCCCATCGCCGTGGCCTTCAGTGCGCGCCTGCTCGCGCTTCCAGGCGTCGAGGCGCGCCTTACCCTTGCGGTCACCGTGCTCGCAACCGCCGGACTCGTGGCGCTGGCCATGGTCACGGGCGACCCGCCAGCCAGCAGACCGGGCCTGTCCTATGTGCTCGACGCGCTGCTACAGGCCTTTGCCGTGGTCAGTGTGCTTCCCTTCATCGTGTTCATGCGGCCCGGCGCCGGGCGCGATGCGACCACGCAGCTGGCCCGTGTCGCAGCACTCGCCTGGATTGCCGTACACCTTGTGCAGTGGGACCTGCGCGAGCCGCGCTTCTGGCTGCTGCCACTCGCGCTCGTGGTGCTGCCGGCGGTCCTGGGTGTGCTGGCGGCCGCTGCGCGCCAGACCGTGCGCGAGACGACGCCCCATGGCTGAGGCGCGGCGCGAACGCTGGATGGCCGCAGGCGCTGTCGTGGCGCTTGCCCTGTTCAACGTCTACCACCAGGTCAGCTTCATGGACTTTCAGGGCGGACTCGCGTGGTACGAGCGCGTGCAATGGGAACGCACACAGGCGGTGATGGCCGGCGAGCAGGGCACGCCCTGGCAGTACCGCCTCTTCACCGACGGCATCGTCTACGCCACGGAGCACGCCTTCGAGACCGCCGGGGTGCCCCGCCCCGTCGGCACCGCATTCGTGCT
>CAYMLC010000552.1:0-2284 GCA_964390765.1 uncultured Nitrospirales bacterium | reverse complement strand
GCAGATAGATGTCGCCCAGCGGCTCGAACAGCGATGGATTGCCGGGGTCGTTCTCTTCGACCATCTGCGTCAAGGATTTGTGCTCGCCGATACTGAAGTGCCACGGCACATCCTGCACACCGTGCGCCACTGCGCCGAGGAAAAAGACGAGGCGCCGCTGGTCGGCCGCGCTGAGCGGCCACACGAGCGTCTCGCGCAGCAGGTTGGCGTAGGTGTCCTGAAAGGGGCGCCAGTGCGCCGTTTCGGCGGCGTCGGGGTAGAGGCCCTCATAGCCGGTATCGGGCCACATCGAGCCGCTGTAGAAGGTGCCCCGCAGGGCCGGTGGCGCGAGGAGGGCGCGCAGGCCGGGCAGCATCGCTTCGGGGTGGTCGAGGAAGCGCGCGATCATGCGCTCGCTCATTTCGGCATGGGTGCGCATACCGGCCGCCGGCGCGGGCGGCGCCGCCACGCAGGTCGCCGCCACCAGAACCACGGCCCAGCCGTATCGCATCATCCCCAACCCTCCCTCGGTTCACGCGCCAGACCGTGGCATACGCGCATGAGTTTCGCATGAGGGTGGCCGCGGGGTCAGGCGCTCAACGCGTGCGGTCCCGAGGCCGGATGCTGGGTGGGGCTGCTTCGAAATTTGCGCAACTCGCGCAGGGCGCGGGCGGCACATTCGGGGCAATAACCGTGGCTCACACGGTGCTGGGCCACTTCGCGCGGCTGGGGCGTTTCCCAGTGGGCGCCGTGGCGCACCCGGCCACAAACGCAACATTGTACAACCATACTCGGCCTGCCTTTCGTACGCCCGCCCTACTCAGCGTTAAGCATATCCGGTGCCAATTCCATTCCCTGTGGCGGCTCCGCGCCCGGCCGCGCCGCGGGTTTGTTTTCGGGCGTCTTGCGTTCATACACTGCGCGCCGCCGGACACGCGCACGCCAGCACCCGGCAAGCACGCCCTGCCTGTTGGGCAGTTCTTGCCGGTTCCATCCGTCAACTTTGGGGCGTGGTGTACGTTGTGCGGAAGACAGGCTTGTCGTGGGCGGCACTGGGGCGCGCCCGCGCGGCGCCAACGGTTGGGCGGAAGCGATTCATTTGGATGATCGAGGTCAATCGCCTCTGTAAATACTACGGCGCAATCGCCGCGATCGATGACGTCTCGTTCACGGTGGGCAAGGGCGAGATTCTCGGTTTTCTCGGCCCGAACGGCGCCGGCAAGAGCACGACCATGCGCGTGCTGACCGGTTTCTTTCCCGCCACGCGCGGCACCGCTACCATCGCCGGACATGAGGTACACGCGGCGCCGCTGGCGGTAAAGCGCGCCGTGGGCTATCTGCCCGAACGCGTGCCCCTGTACGAAGAGATGGCCGTGTACCGCTACCTGGGCTATGTGGCCGCCGTGAAGCGCGTGCCGGGCGCCCGGCGCCGCGAGGATGTGGCGCGGGCCATTGCGCGCTGTGGGCTCGAGCAACACGCGCACCGCATTATCGGCCATCTGTCGAAGGGCTACCGCCAGCGCGTGGGCCTGGCCCAGGCCCTTGTCGGCACGCCGCCGGTACTCATCCTCGACGAGCCCACGGTCGGACTGGACCCCGCACAGATCATCGAGATCCGCGAGATGATTCGCGGGCTCGCACCGGAACACACCGTACTGCTGAGCACGCACATCCTGCCCGAGGTGGCCATGCTTTGCGACCGCGCCATCATCATCAACCGCGGGCGTATCGTGGCCGACGAGCCCATCGAGGCGGGCGGCGGCGAGGCGCTCGAGCGGCGCTTTCTGGAGGTGGTTTCGGGCGTGGGGGCCACCGCCGCATGAGTCCCACCTGGGCCGTGGCACGCCGCGAATTCGCGAGCTTCTTTCAGACCAGCACCGGCTATGTGGTGGTGGGCCTCTTTGCGCTTATCGCCGGGGTCTCGTTCAGCGCGTCGCTGTTGCTCTATGCCGAGTGGTCGCAGAATCCCAGCCAGTACGGCTTCAGCAGCGTGCCCGATTTCGAGGAGATGATGCTGAGTCCCTTTCTCGTTTTCTGCGGGCTGCTCATCATGTTTCTCGGCCCGCTCATCACCATGCGTCTGATGGCCGAAGAGCGCCACCGCGGCACCATCGAACTGCTGCTCACGCATCCGCTGCGCGACCGCGACATCCTATTCGGCAAATACCTCGCCGCACTCGGCATGCTCGGCGTCATGATGCTGGTGGTGGCGGTTCACCTCGCGCTTATCTGGTTCATTGTCGCAATCGAGCCGGTGGTGCTGGCCTTCGGGCTGCTCGCCTTTTTCCTGATGGGGGCGTCGTTT
>CAYMLC010000551.1:0-2294 GCA_964390765.1 uncultured Nitrospirales bacterium | reverse complement strand
CTTGCGCGAAATGATCTTGTAGGCAAAGCCCTTTGGCAAATCGAGAACACCGGCGCTGTCGGCCAGCAGCGGACCAAAGCCCTCCGCCACCATCGGCCCGGTCGCGGCATAGCCGCCCCGCGCCAACAGCGACTGCAGGCCACCAAAGCCCAGGCTGACGGCAGCGGCGCTCTTGAGAAAATCGCGGCGTGTAACGCTCATGAAAATGCCTTTCATCGTTGGCCGGTATCGCGGGGGGAAGGCCGCAGCGCGATACACCATTGGCTGGCGGACAGCGGACGCAGCCCTGCGCAAGAAGCCCGCCGCCCATAGGACCTTAAGCCTCGCGCATGTCTGTTACGTTCGTGTTAGCCCCGCGCGAGCAATCGTAGCGCAGCCCGCCGGTCCCGGCAACCCGCGGGCGCCGCGCCGCCCCCGATGGCGCACGAAAGAAAGTGGTGGCGCGGCGGGTTCCGTCTTTTCAGTACAAAGCGAAGCGCAAAACCGGGAGACCTCATCCGGGGACCCGAATCAACCAGGGGATACGCAGCCGTGCCGCGTGGTGTCGCGAAACAGGACCTGCCCGAGAAGCCGTGCGCACACTGTGGGCGGCCCTTCGTCTGGCGCAAGAAGTGGGCGCGCGACTGGGCGCAGGTCCGCTATTGCAGCCAGCGTTGCGCGGGCGAGGCGCGCCGTACCCGCAAGGCGGCGGGCTGACCCGTGCAGGTGGTCTGGTACAAGCGCGACCTGCGCCTGCGCGACCACGCACCGCTGGCTGCCGCGGCGCAGGCGGGGCCGGTGCTGTGTCTCTACGTGTACGAGCCCGAGCTGTTGCAGTCCGAGGAATTTGACCAGGCGCACTTCGACTTTATCGAGGAGTGCCTGGCCGAACTGGACGCGAACCTGCGCCGGCACGGTGCCTGGTTGACCACGCGTACCGGCCGCATGCCGGACGTGCTCGATGCATTGCACGCGCATACGCCAATCCATGCGCTGCACAGCCACGAGGAAACCGGCAATCAGATTACCTACGACCGCGATCGGCGTGTGGGCGCGTGGGCACGTCAGCAGCAGGTGCCGTGGCACGAGTATCCACAGACCGGCGTTATCCGCCGTCTGAAGACACGCGACGGCTGGGCGGCCCGGTGGGCGCGGCGCATGCGCGAGGCACAGGCGCCCCTACCCGCGCGCCTGACGCCCGTGACCGGTATCGACGTAGCGGCGCGTCCGGCCGCTTCGGCCCTGGGCGTGAAGGCCGTGCAACGGCCCGAGCGGATGCGCGGCGGCGAGGCACAGGCGCACGAAGTGCTCGAGACCTTTCTCGACCACCGCGGCGTGAACTATCGCAAGGACATGTCGAGCCCGGTTGCCGGCTGGGAGGGCTGCAGCCGTCTCAGTCCCTACCTGGCCTGGGGCGCCATCAGCATCAAGCAGGTCTACCAGGCGACCCGTGCGCGCAAGGATGCAATGCGCGCGCTCGAGCAGAACGGCGGCGAGGTGGACCGGCGCTGGTTCGGTTCGTTGCAGTCGTTCGAGGCGCGCCTGCGCTGGCACTGCCACTTCACGCAGAAGCTGGAAGACGAGCCACGGCTCGAGTTCGAGAATCTGGCGCGCGTCTACGATGGCCTGCGTGAAGACGCGTTCGACGAAGACCGCTTCGACGCGTACTGCGCGGGCCAGACCGGCTATCCCATGGTCGATGCGTGCATCCGCGCGCTGCAGGCGGGCGGCTGGATCAACTTTCGTATGCGCGCGATGCTGGTCTCGTTCAGCAGCTACCACCTGTGGCTGCACTGGCGGCGGCCGGGCCTCTTTCTGGGTCGTCTCTTCCTCGACTTCGAACCCGGCATCCACTGGAGCCAGACGCAGATGCAGTCGGGTACCACCGGCATCAACACGGTGCGCATCTATTCACCGCGCAAGCAGGTGCTCGACCAGGACCCCGACGGTCTGTTTGTCCGCAAGTACGTGCCCGAGCTTGCCGCGTTCCCCAACGCCTTTCTGGCAGAGCCCCACCTGGACCCGCGCGAACAGCAGGCGCGGGCGGGCTGTGTAATCGGACGCGATTACCCCGCGCCCATCGTCGACCATGCGACGGCGTACAAGGAAGCACGCGACCGCGTCTATCGCGTGCGGCGCACGGCCGAGGCGCGCGCAGAGGCCCAGCGCGTCGTGAAGAAACACGGCAGCCGCAAGTCCCCCGCGCGGCGCTGAACCGCGCCCGCATCACGCGCCTGATGCACGCAGCTACGCCACGCGCCTCGGGTATGCGTCCAAGGCAGGCGTCCAAGGCAGGCGTCCAAGGCAGGCGTCCA
>CAYMLC010000550.1:0-2302 GCA_964390765.1 uncultured Nitrospirales bacterium | reverse complement strand
CGCTGGTACGGCAGGCGGTGCCGGGGGGATAGCCGATGTCGCAACCGGGGCCGCTTCAGCGTGTGGCCGCGCATCGCTCAGCTGGTCCACCGCATCGAAGAGGGCCTGCGCCTCGCGCCAGCGGGTGGGCGGCCAGTAACCGGCAGGGCGGTGCCGCTGCGTCAGCCGCGCATGCAGCGCGCGCAGGGGCCGGTGCAGCGGCTCGGCCACCAAGAGCGCCAGCACTACCGCCACCAATATCCCGCCACCCAGCACCAGCGAGATACGCTCGGCCTGCTCACGCCAGGGCCGCAACAGTACCGGCTCGGGCACCGAGGCCACCAGCAGGGGCGCCGGCGCGGCGGGCAGGGGCAGCGGCCGGGCCCGCGCAAACACGCGCGCACCGCGGCCCGGCGCATCAAACAGCGCACGGCCGATGGTGTCGTCGGTGCGCCAGATATGCACGAGCCGCGCCAGCACCGGCAGCCGCTCGGCATCGAGCTGCGGCGAAGGGCCGGTGCGGCGCCGCACATCGAGTCCGCGCGGTGGCGACAGGCCCAGGATGGTGTCGTCGGCGTTCATCGCCAGCAGGGTCGTGCCCGGCAGCGCATTGGTCTCGGCCGCCGCCTCGGCCAGGCGATAGCGCGCCAGCAGGATGCGCACGGCCGCCGTGCCGCCGCCCGGCTCGCTGACCGCCAGCGCCAGGGTATAGCGCGCCACCGCTTCGGCGGTGGGGGCATCGGGTCCGCGCCAGACAGCCGCGGGCGTGCCACCCCGGTTGCCGTCGGAGCGCGCGCGCCACGCATTCAGCGCTGCGGCATACCAGTCGGATTCCCGCGGGTCTTCACCCGGGTCGGTGCGGCGTTCGGCGCGCAACTGCGTACCGCGCGCGTCCCATTCGCCGGCGAGGGTACGGGGCGTTTCGTCTTCCAGCCAGCGCCAGCGCGTCTGCCAGCCGTCGCCGTCGGGCATGAGGGCATAGGCCGTGCCGTCGCTGCGCACCACTTCCAGACCGAGCAAGGCGGGATACGTGGCCAGGCGCGGCGCCAGCCGGCCGGTCAGCGCGTGCGCGTCTTTGCGCGGCCAGGCGCCGGTGCTCAAGGCTTCGCGCGCCTCCACCAGGAGGTCGGTGGCCGGGCGCGTGGCCGCGAGCAGGCCGGCGGCAAAGCGGTCGAGTTCCGCTTCGAGGCGCCGCTCCGCCGAGGCCCCCGTGTACGCATAGCCGTGGGCATAACCCGCCAGCAGCAGCGCGACGCCCGTGCCGCCCGCACTCAACACCGCCAGCACCAGCAAGGCCGTGCGCAAGGTATAGCCGCCGCGTGGGTCGCGGTCCGTCTCGATTCGCTTCGCGGCTGCTCGCGCCAACCCGTTCCCCTGGCTGAGCGCGCGGGTTGTGGCCATGGGTGCGCGCCGTGGCGCGAGTATGGGGAGCGCGCCGCCGCCGGTGCAACGGTGTGCAGCGCCTCAGCCGTCCTGGCTGGCCTGCACCTCGTACTCCGCCGTGACCACCTCCACCTTGAACGGCTCGGCCAGCGAGCCCACCTCGGCACAGGCCTGCAGATGCAGCCGCAGCGCTTCGCTCAGGATCTCGCCCTTGCCCGCCACCACCTGGCCGCTCGTCGTGCGGATATCTTCGGCCGCGAACATGTTCTCCGTCAGCTTGTCTGCCGAGACCTCCATCGTCGCGCGGTTCTAATCCTCTGCCTGATAACCCATCAGCGCCTCGACCAGCGGGTGGTCGGGCCCGTGGCGCTGGTGCAGCAACTTCAGGGCGCGGATAAAGGGGATGTTGTGCGCGAGGATTTCGTCCATTTCGAGAGCGATGCGCAACATCTGCGCGCCGAACAATACCGCGTCTTCATCCGACGCGATATCCTCCGGGTCGATGCGTACTTCCGGCGGCGCGTTCTGCATCTCTACGATACGCGCCACCAATTCGAAACGCGGTATCTGCGCCAGCAGCCGCGCACCCACCGCCGCGTGCTGTTGCACCAGCCGCTTCTGGGCGGGCAGCAGGGGACGGTCGCGGTTGATGGCCGACAGCAGTTCCGCCGGCAGCGACACACGCCCAATCTGCGAGAGCGTCGCCGCCATCTCATTTTCCCAGAGGTAGGCCGAACTCACCTCGGCCGCCATGTGCCGCACCAGCAGGCGCAGGCGGTTGCTGCGCGCCACCGCCGCCGGATTCATCAGGCCGATGATGTCGCTCAGCACATTCACCAGCCCCGTCACCGTGCCCGACAACACTTCGCGCTCGTGCACGCGCCGCAGGTGCTCGCGCACGCCCTCCTCCTGTGCAGCCACCATCTCCTGCGGCGAGGTG
>CAYMLC010000549.1:0-2304 GCA_964390765.1 uncultured Nitrospirales bacterium | reverse complement strand
GCCGCGCCTCAAGTCGATGCCCGAAGACACGGGCGTGCTGGTGGCGGGCACACTGAAGGATTCACCCGCCGAGGCGGCCGGTTTTCAGCCGGGCGACATTATTATCCGGGCCGCGGGAGAAGCAGTCGACGTGGGCTTTGCCGAGCAGATGCCGACCTTCAACCTGCTGCTCTCCGACCAGCCCATCGGCGAGCCCGTCGCGTTCACCGTGTTGCGCGCGGGCGAGGAGGTGGAGCTTTCGGCCGCACCCGAGAAGCGCGAGAAAGCGCAACCGCGCGAGTCTGAGTTGCGCGAATGGGGGGTGACCGGCCGCGACCTCTCGCAGCTTATGGCCAAGGAATTGAAGCGCGACAGCACCGAGGGCGTGATGGTCACGTCGGTGCGTCCGGGCGGTCCAGCGGGCGATGCGAAGCCCGTTATTCAAGACGATGACATCATTACCGCGGTGGATGGCGAGCCCGTAACCGACGTGGAAGCGTTGCGCGTGTGGACCGCCAGGCGCCTTGCGGAATCCGACGAGGAAACGATCAACGTGTTGACGGCATTCGAGCGCCGCAATCAGCAGTTCGTGACCGTGGTCGAGGTGGGGCTGAAGGATTTGGTCGACCCCGGCCTCGAAGTGAAGAAGGCGTGGTTGCCGGTCGAGACGCAAGTCATCACGCGCGACATTGCCGAGGCCATGGGCGACGAGGACCTGAAAGGCTTCCGCGTGACCAAAGTGTATGCCGGCAGCAGTGCCGAGGCGGCCCGTCTCGAAATCGGCGACCTGATCTTCGCTATCGACGGCCAGCCGCTGCGCGCGTCGCGTCCGGAAGACTACGAAGAACTCGATGCCCTCGTGCGCCAATACCGCGTCGGGACCGAGGCCATGCTGAGCGTGCGCCGCGGCCAGGCGGCCGACACACAGGAGCTGGGCATAGAACTGGTGCGCGCCCCCAAGCTCGCGCGTGAGATGAAGAAGGTGCGCGTCGATGACTTTGAGTTCACTGCGCGCGATATCAGTTTTTTCGACAAGGCCGACGAAGAGTGGTCGGACGATACCAGCGGCGCCTGGGTCGAGGAAGTGAAGAGCGGCGGCTGGGCAGCGCTTGGCGGTCTGGCCCCCGGCGACCTGATTCAGTTCGTCAATGGTGAGCCGATTCCCACGGTGGAAAAGCTGGACGAAGTGATGGAAGCGATCGCGGAAGAGCAGCCCGATCGGGTGGTGCTGCGTATCCTGCGCGGGATACGTACCGCGTTTATCGAACTGGAACCGCAGTGGGACCAGGTAGCATATGAGTAAGATAGTAAACCAGATAACACTGGTTAAGGCACCGACCCATCAGGCACCGACCCAGAAGGAATGCCGCATGCATTGGACCAGCCCGATTACCGCGGTCGCGCTTGTGCTGAGCGCCGCAACGGCCCTCGCCCAGACGCCCGAAGAGACGGCCCGCGAAATTTTTCAGACGCACCAGGATGCAGTGGTCACCGCGCAGTTGGTGGTAAACACCCGCGTCTCGATGATGGGCCAGGGCTCGCAGGAAGACGAGAACCGCATTGAGGCGACGGCCACGGTCATCTCGCCCGAGGGCCTCGCTGTCATGTCGCTGAGCGAGACCGACCCCTCGGCCATCTTTGAGAACATGATGGGCGGCAACATGCAGGGGATGGAGTTCAGCACAGAGGTGACCGACGCCAAGCTGCTGTTGACCGATGGCAGCGAAGTGACGGCCCGTATCGTACTGCGCGACAAAGACCTGGACCTGGCTTTCCTGTTGCCGCTAGAAGAGCCGGAAGAGCCGATGGCCTACGTGGATATGGAAGCCAGCGGCGCGCCCGAATTGCTCGACGAGGTCGTGGTGATCAATCGTCTCGGCACGGTGGCCAACCGTGTGCACGCCGTGGCCTTCGAGCGTATCGAGGCCATTGTGGAGCGTCCGCGCACCTTCTACATTCCGGGAGACAACCCCACCACGAGTGGCACCGGCTCGCCCGCATTCACGCTTTCGGGCGACTTCGTAGGCGTGCTCGTGCTGCGCAGTGTGCGCGATACGGGCACAGGCGGCGGCGGTTTCTTTGGCGGCGGCCAGAGCAATGTGCAGGGCATCATTCTGCCGGCCATCGACATCAGCGAGGGCGCGGCCCAGGCGCCCGGCTTCGACGAAGCGGCCGAGGAAGAAGCCGGCGATGCGGCCGCATCGGACGAGGCGGAAGGCCCTGAAGTCGAAGTCGATACGGCACTGGCCGAATAAATCGCTGCTTACGTGGCGTTAAGCCCGGCCGGCCGGGGGGCACATTCGCCCCGCCGAACAGACCACGGCT
>CAYMLC010000548.1:1009-2306 GCA_964390765.1 uncultured Nitrospirales bacterium | reverse complement strand
TGATCTGCTCGTAGGTGACCTCGCCGCCTTCGGGGGTGCCGGGCGTCGCGTAGGGCGCGGTCGGTACGCCGCCAAAGTAGAGCACGAGGTCAGGCGCCACCGGCTCGGTCAGGTCGACGCCGGTAAAGGTCAGGGCGGTCGCGTAGGGCGGGTGCGCATGCACGACCGCCGCCACATCGGGCCGCTCGGCGTAGACCGCCAGATGGGTGAAGAACTCCGACGTCACCTTGCCGGCGCCGCGCACGCACCCGCCCGATGCATCGGCCACCACCAGATCCTCGGGCGCCATCGCGCCCTTGCTCACGCCGCTGGGCGTACACAGAAACGCTTCTTCCGATAGGCGCGCGCTCAGGTTGCCATCGGTTGCCGCGACCAGCCCCCGCGCATAGAGCCAGCGCCCCGCTTCACAGATGGCCCGGCGCAACGCGGCTTCGTCAGCCGGCGGCGTCATCGCGTGCGGTCTTGGCCGGTCGTGCCCGCGCCACCTCTTCGCGGCGGCGCGCCGTGATGAATGCCCGGTAGATCCAGTACGCAATGAACAAGGGAATGAAGAGGTGGCTGACCACCACCATCATTATCGTGGGGTGAACGCGTCGGGCGGCCGTGGTCAACCCTTCGAAGAGCAGGGTATAACACTCATAAATGGGTACATTGCGCGTGCCGATGACCTCGCCGTCCTGCTGAATCTGCAGCGAGACCAGCGGAATCGGCAGTGTGATAAGCAGCGTCACGCCATAGGTCAGCCAGAACATCGGGGTGAAGGGTGCGCGCCAGCTCACCTTGGGCTCGGCGGGCTTCGGCGCGCGCGCTTTCTTCGGCATGGCGGCAGCGTCTCCCCTTAAGCCGGCGTGCACCAGTGGCGGTACGCCGGCACGCGCCCGTGCACCACGTCGAAATACAGTTGCTGCAGCGCGAGCGTGGTGGGGCCCGGCTGCCCGTTGCCGATGGGCCGCCGATCGACCGAGCGCACCGGCGAGACCTGCGCGCCCGTGCCGGTGAAGAACAGCTCGTCGCACACGTAGACCTCGGTACGCGCGATGGGGCGCTCAACGATGGTGAGGCCCAGCTTTTCGTGCGCTATCTGCAGGATGGTATTGCGCGTGATGCCAACCAGGATATCGGCCGTGGCCGGCGGTGTGATCAACGAATCGCCGTTGACCATGAACAGGTTCATCGCACTGCCTTCCGCCACCGTGCCGTCTTCGCGCAAGAACAGCGCCTCGGCGAAACCCGCGCGCTTGGCCTCGCTCGCCGCCAGCGAACTGTTGAGGTAGCCCCCCGTACTCTTCGCCCGGCT
>CAYMLC010000548.1:0-999 GCA_964390765.1 uncultured Nitrospirales bacterium | reverse complement strand
GACAGGCGCCGCCAACTCGTCGTCACAATATCCAGGCCGTCGTCGATGTCGACGTAATTGCCCAGGCGGATAACGTAGCAGCAGAAACTGCTGGCCAGCCCATACAGGGTGGGCACCAGATTGTGGGCGCTCTTGTAGGCGATTGGCCGGATGTAGACGCCCTCGTTGAATCCGCTCTCGCGCGTCACGCGGCGGCAGATCTCGCTCATCGCCTCGCGGTCTTCATCGAGTTCGATCTCGAGGATCTTCAGGTTGCGCGCCAGCCGCTCAATGTGTTCCTCGAGGCGAAAGATCAGGATCTGGTCGCCTTCCGGCACGTAGTACCCGCGAATGCCCTCGAAGATTCCTGTGCCGTAGTTGAACGCGTGCGCCAGCACGCTCACCTGCGCCTGCTCGATGGGCACGTAAGCACCCTCGAAATAGGCCGTCTTGCCCGCTTCCATGTCGCGCATGCCATGCGCTCCCGCCGTCGTGTCAATCCGTAGTCGACGATTCATCCGCCACGTCTCCCGAGGGTCAGGCCCACTGCATAAGCCGCGTTTATGCGCAGTGCCCCGAGGAGGGAAACCGCAAGTATGGCGGGCAGGCAAAAGCGATGCAAGGATACACGCCGCCGCGGCCGTGCGCTGGCGCCTGCTGGTTGCCGGTCCGCGTCGGGCTCGGCTAGCATTCCGGCGGCCGGTGTGCATCGGCAAGAGGAGCGCGGTGATGAATATTCTGGTATTGGGTGGCGCCGGGGACATGGGCAGTTGCACGGTCGAAGACCTGGCCCGGACCGCAGGCGTGGCGCGTATAACCATTGCTGACCGCGACACGCACGCCGCCGAAGCACTGCGCAACCGGCTGGCCGATGCACCGGCCGAAGTCGCCGTGCATCCGCTGGACGCGACCGACCACGGCGCGGTGGTGGCGGCCATGCGCGACCACGATGCCACCGCCTCGGCGCTGGGGCCTTTCTATCTTTTCGAACCCAAGCTGGTGGCCGCGGCACTCGAAGCG
>CAYMLC010000547.1:0-2312 GCA_964390765.1 uncultured Nitrospirales bacterium | reverse complement strand
AGCTGGCCCGTACCGAAGAGGAACTCGCCACCCTGCGTGCGGCGTAGCCCCCGCTGGCCGCCACGGACGAACCGCCCCGGGCTCCCGCGCCCGGCGCATCCGAAGGGCCCGACCTCGCCGCGCTGCTGGCCCCGTTTCGCAACGGCGACGCGGCGCCTTCCGACGGGGGCACCGCCGACACAGCGGCCGGCAACGAGGACGCAGCGGAAGGGCGCGAGGACGAAGACGACGCCGAGCGGCGCGACTCCTTCGCCGAGCGGTTCCGCGAACGCGCCATCGACTTTCTGGGCGCCGAGTTCGACGCGGCCCGCACCCCGGAAGAGCAGGCGCGCCTCTCGGCCATTGCGGACAATCTGAATTACGTGATGTCGCTGCGCGACGATTTGCGCGCGGCGGAAAGCGAGGCCGAGCGCGAAGCCGTGCGCGACCAGATGCGCGCGGCCTATGCCGAGATGGGGCGCCTGGCCCAGGCACAGCGCAACAGCATGGTGGCCGAGGTGGCCGGCGCCTACGGTATCGACGACCCGCAGCGGTTGCGCGCGCTCACCCGCGACCTCGAAGCCGTGGCCAGCAGCCCCTTCTTCAGGATGCAGGGCCGCCGTGGCCGGGGCGCATCGCGCGGCGCGGAAGATGCTCCCCGAGAAGACGCGCCCCCGACCCGCTAAGCCACTGCACTATTCCATCTTCCGCAGCCCCCTCCGCACGCGCTATTATTCGGGGCCGTTTGGCACAGCACACGACGCGGAAGGAAACCCATGCAGCACCGCCAGAGCGGTATTCTCTTGCATCCGACTTCACTGCCGGGCGGGCACGGTATCGGTACATTGGGCCCGGCGGCCCGCGCGTTCGTCGACTTTCTGGCCGATGCCGGACAGACCCTCTGGCAGGTGCTGCCGCTGGGCCCGACCGGCTATGGCGATTCGCCGTACTCCTCCTTTTCATCCTTCGCCGGAAACCCGCTGCTCATCAGTCTGTCGCTGTTGCAGCGCGATGGCTGGCTCGTAGAGGCCGACCTCGAGCAACGGCCCGACTTCCCCGCCGGCCGCGTCGACTATGGCGCGGTCATTCCATGGAAGCAGCCGCTCGTGCGCAAGGCCGCGCAGGCCTTTATCGAGCACGCGCCCCGCGAACGGCGCGAGGCCTTCTTCTACTTCTGCCAGGAAGAGTCGTGGTGGCTCGATGACTACGTGCTCTTCATGGCGCTCAAGGAACACTTCGACGCACAGGCCCACGCCAAGGGCGAGCCGGGCGGCATGTGGAGCACGCACTGGGACCTCGACATCCGCACGCGCCAGCCCGAGGCTCTCGAGCGCTGGCGCAGCCGCCTTCAGCCCGCCTGCCAGCAGCACCAGGTCTTGCAGTTCTTCTTCTTCGAGCAGTGGCGCGGCCTGCGGGCCTACGCCCACGAGCGGGGCATCACCATCGTCGGCGACCTGCCTATCTTCGTGGCGCCCGACAGCGCCGATGTCTGGGCCGCACCCGACAACTTCCTGCTCGACGAGCAAGCGCGCCAGACCCACGTGGCCGGTGTGCCGCCCGATTACTTCAGCGCGACCGGCCAACGCTGGGGCAATCCGCTGTATCGGTGGGAGACCATGGCCCGGACCAACTACCGCTGGTGGGTCAACCGTCTGCGCGCCACGCTGCGCCTGGTCGACGCCGTGCGCATCGACCACTTCCGCGGCTTCGAGGCGTACTGGGCGATTCCGGCGGAGGAAGAGACCGCGCAGCGCGGCGAGTGGGTGCCTGCGCCCGGTTGGGAATTGTTCGAGGCCATCCGCCAGGCGCTGCCCGATGCGCCCATCCTGGCCGAGGACCTGGGCGTGATTACCGACCAGGTCCGTGCGCTGCGCAACCACTTCAATCTGCCCGGCATGATTCTGCTGCAGACCGGCTTCAACCCCGAGGACCACCGCGACCCGAACTTCCTGCCGCACAACCACACGCGCGACATGGTGGTGTATCCCGGCACGCACGACAACGACACCACGGTCGGCTGGTACGAGCAACTGGGCCCCGAAGAGCGTGCGTTCCTCATGGACTACGTGGGCCACGGCGTGCCCGAAATCCACTGGGAACTCATCCGTCTCGCCATGGCCTCGGTGGCGCAGTGGGCCATCATGCCCATGCAGGACGTGCTCGGGCTCGACAGCGAAGCGCGCATGAACCGGCCCTCGGTGCCGGGCGGTAACTGGTCGTGGCGGTGCCCGGCCGACTATGCCAGCCGCGGCGCCGGCCCGCGCCTGCTGCGCCTGGCCGAGATGTACGGGCGCATTCCCGGACGCTGGAGGCCGGCCTATTCGCCCTCGGGC
>CAYMLC010000546.1:0-2330 GCA_964390765.1 uncultured Nitrospirales bacterium | reverse complement strand
CCGGAATTGAACGACACCCAGATCATTCGTCCCGACGGCAAGCTGTCGCTGGCCTTCCTGCAGGACGTGCGAGCGGCCGGGCGCACGGCCACCGAACTGCAAGCCGCGCTCGAAGAGGCCTACGCCGTCGAACTGCGCGAACCGGAAATAACCGTGGTCGTGCGCAACGTCGCTGGCCAGCGCTTCTACGTCGGCGGCCAGGTGGAATCGCCGGGCCTCTATCCGCTAGTGGGAAGCACCACCGCACTCGAAGCGGTCATGCAGGCCGGCGGCTTCATCACGGCCTCGGCCAAGCGCTCGACCGTCGTGCTCGTACGCCGCGAGCAGGGCGAGCGTATCGCTTGTACGCTCAACCTGCGCGATGCGGTCACGCTGGCGAGCAGCTCACCCACCTACCTCAAGCCGGGCGATATCGTCTACGTACCCGAAACGGAAATCAGCCAAGTCAATCGCTGGGTGGACCAGTATCTGGATGGCGTGATTCCGAGTGATGTCTTCTTTGCGCTGCGCACGATCGATGAACTGACCCAAGACGATGATTTCGGCGACGACGACCTCGACGCTTTCCAGGGCAGCGTATCGACCTTCTCGCCATCCTCGCCGGCGGCAGCGCCGTAAGCCAAAACCTTAGGCCGCGACATCGAGTCTCTAAAGCCCAGCGGGGTGCGAATTCTCCCCGTCTGGCAATAACCACTTGACAATTAACCGTCAATCGCTTAAGATTCAATTAAGTCCCCGATGACTCGATGCACGTCTCCTCAGGGTGAGGGCGTCAGGCGCACCGGGACAGTAGACAGCCACTGGATGGGAATTGGGGGCTGTCGCGAATGGCTGTACAGGTACTGGTTGAGCACCACGTGTGCTCAGCCGTAAGCACTCCCAGAAAGTGACGGTAGCAAGCACGCCGATCCGGTGCGATGCACGGCTTCTCTCAGCGCGGTTTCGCTGTAGAAACTTGAAGCTTTGGCACCGCTCCCTGTTGGCATAACGCTTGCCCATAAATTAAACGTCTAGGGGCTTGGACCAAATCCACCGACCCCGGACCGAATAAAGTGTAAGGACGATTACAAATTTATTGTGATCTGATAATACGTTTTGCGGCGGGAATTGTCAAGTCCTTTCACGTCGCGGCGCAGTTTGTGTCAACAGTCTCACAGGAGCGTACAGCTTGCATCCAACGCTTAGCTTGATCGTGCCTTGCCATAACGAGGCCGACGGCATTGCCAACCTGGGCGGCATGCTACGCCCCGTCGTGGCGGACCTCCGCCGCGCGCGCACGGTCGAGTTGGTGCTGGTAGACGATGGCAGCGCCGACGACACGGCCGCGCTCCTGCAGCAGACCTTCGGCGACGATCCGTTCTGGGCGCCGGTTCGCATCGAAACACACGGCGTTAACCGCGGACTGGGCGCGGCGCTGGCCACAGGCTTCGCCGCGGCACAAGGCGAGATCATCTGTACGCTCGATGCGGACGGCACCTACCGCCCGGCCGAAGTACCGGGTCTGGTGGCCTGCCTGGAAACGCATCAGGCCGATATCGCGTGCGGCTCGCCCTATCATCCCGAAGGTTCCGTCGAGGGCGTGCCCGGCTGGCGTCTCGCGCTCAGCAAATCGTGCAGCCGCCTCTATGCCCTCATCACCCGCACCGACCTCTACTGCTACACCGGCATGTTCCGCGCGTACCGCGCGCGGTGGGCACGCTCCAGCGCCATTACCCATACCGGCTTCCTCGGGGTGACCGAGGTCCTTATCCGCGCCCTGCAAGCCGGCGCACACGTTGTCGAATATCCGGTTTGTCTGCACCAGCGGCAGACCGGCGTTTCTAAAATGCGTGTGCTTCACACGCTTCGTCTTCACCTCATTTTCATGTCTGGTCTCCTGTTGGGAGCATCAGATGCGAACCGGGCGCCAAGCGCATTGCGGGCGCCGGCCCCGGAAAGCAAACGTCCCTACTAGCGGGCCTTAACGGCTGCAGGTGGCCATGCGCCACGTGCCAGACGGGCCGGGTGCGGCGGTGCATCACGGCACGTTGCGACAACCGACACGCGGGGTAGCGCTGCATTGAACCAGCGCCGACCGCCCGCAAACCAAAGGTAAGGCTTTATCATGGCGACCGTAATCCACGAACCGCTTCAGCTGCCGCAAGATGGCAACGCGACCGGCCGCAATTTTGGACCCGAAGAACTCGAGAACCTGCGCCAGGTGCTGGCCAGCGGCACGCTGAACTGCACCAAGGGCACCTGGGTGCGCAAATTTGAGGCCGCCCTGGCCGAGCGCTTCGGCGCACCGGCCGTGCGCTGCGTCACCTCCGGCACCGCCGCCATCCACACGG
>CAYMLC010000545.1:1669-2336 GCA_964390765.1 uncultured Nitrospirales bacterium | reverse complement strand
AAGGCGGAGACATCAATGTCAGGTTCGGCCATCGGTGCCGGGCCAGCCCGGGGCTAGCAGGTCACCCGCGTCGTCAATGCCGATGTGGCGTGTGTCACCGCCTGCATGTTCCAGGCGCACCGCCACGTGCGGCGCAGGCAGCAACCCCGCCGCCCGCTCGGCCCACTCGACCAACGTAATGCCGTCTGGCTCGGCCAGCTCCTCGAACCCGATGTCGACCAGTTCATCGACACCCTGCAGCCGATACAGGTCGAGGTGATGAAGGGTCTCGTGCCCGCGATAGACGTGCGCGACCACGAAGGTCGGACTGTGCGCTGGCTCCTGCGCGCCGAAGGCCGACGCAACACCGCGCACCAGACACGTCTTGCCCGCCGCCAGATCGCCATACAGCGCCACCAGGGTGCCCCGCTGCAGGCAGCCGCCCAGCGCGCGGCCGAGGGCTTCGGTGGCGGCGGCGCTGCGCGTCTCGAAGCGTGTCATGCCAGCAGTTGTTCGTACAGGGCCACGTAGTGTTGCGAGGCACGCGTCCACGAGAAGTCCTGCGTCATGCCTGTCTGCTGCACCTTGGCAAGGGTCGGTTTGTCGGCATACAACTCGAGGGCGCGCTGCACGGTGCGCGCCACCGCATCGCCTGTGGCTGGCACGAAGACCAGCCCCGTGGCCGTAC
>CAYMLC010000545.1:0-1659 GCA_964390765.1 uncultured Nitrospirales bacterium | reverse complement strand
GCAAGGTCAGCGGCGACACGTTGACCACGCTGTCGGCGAGGCCGCCAGTGCGCCGCACGATGGGTATGGTGCCGTAGCGATAGGCGCACATCTGGCTCAACCCGCACGGCTCGTAGCGCGAGGGCATCAGCAAGAAATCGCTGCCGCCCTGTATCAGATGTGCCAGGCTGGAGTCGTAGCGCAGTTGCACGCCGACCTGGTCGGGATGCGCATGGGCCGCGTGCAGCAGCTGGTTTTCAATCCAGGGGTCGCCCGTGCCCAGCACCACCAGTTGAATGTCGTGCGCGAGCAGTTGCTGCAGCGCGCCGCACACCAGGTCGATGCCCTTCTGCGCGAAGAGCCGGCTCACGATACCGAATACCGGCGCATCGGGGTGCTCCGGCAATTCGAAGCGGCGTTGCAGTTCGGCCTTGGCCGCGGCCTTGCCCACCAGGTCGCCAGTGCTGAAGGGTGCGGGCAGATGCTTGTCCGTCTGCGGATTCCACACGTCGTAGTCGATGCCGTTCAGGATGCCGTGCAGGTCCGCCGCACGCCGCCCCAGCACCCCCTCGAGCCCTTCGCCGTATTCGGGTGTCTGAATTTCGCGGGCGTAGCGCGGGCTGACGGTGCTCACCTTGTCGGCCACCTCGATAGCGCCCTTCAACAAATTGATGTCGCCATAAAACTCGAGGGTGCCACCGAAGTAGAGACCCAGGTCGAGCCCGGTAAAGGGCAGCATTTCGTCGCCATAGCGCCCCTGAAAGGCGAGGTTGTGAATCGTAAGCACGCTCGGCATGTCCGCCCAGAAAGGGTCCTTGGCGAAGCGCGAGCGCAGTTGCAGCGGTACCGCCGCCGCATGCCAGTCGTGACAGTGCACCACGTCGGGCCGCCAGCCGGTCTGCGCAATGCCATGCAGTACCGCCAGCGAGAAGAAGGCGAAGCGTTCGGCATTGTCGCCGTACTCATGCGCGCCGTGGCCATAGGGGTGCGGCCGCCCGAAGTAGGCCTCGTGCTCGATGAGGTACAGGGGGATATCCGTATCCGGCACCCGCGCCTCGCGCAGTTGCCCATAGGCGGTCTTGGCGCCCAATTCGGCCACCAGCAGACCACGCGGCGCGCCGCGGTGCGGCTCGGCGATCGAGCGATACAGCGGCATGGCCACACGCACATCGTGCCCTTGCTGGTGCAATGCGCGCGGCAGTGCAGCCACCACCTCGGCCAGCCCGCCCGTACTCAACAGCGGAGACATCTCTGCGCTGATGTGCAGAATCTTGCGGGGCACGGTCATGAGGCATCTTTCTTGAGGTCGGGCGTGGAACCCGCGGACGTGGGCGTCTTGGCCGTGGGCCGCCAGATAAGCAGACCGATGAGCACCGCCGTGCCCACCAGGACCGCCAGTGCCCGCGGCGCCGTGCGGGCCAGCCGCTGGGGATACGGCTGGAGCGCCACCAGGGTCATGTTGGGGGCCGGCGTGCCACGTGGAAAATCGGTCTCGAAGCGAAACGTGCCGGCATGGCCCACCTCGAATTCACGGATACTCTCGGCGAAGCGGCGACGAATGGTGTAGGTGCGGCGCGTCTCGGGCTGGTCCACCTCGATGCGCTCGCCGGTGCGTTCGTTGGTCAGGGTCACAGCGATGAGTTCGCTGCCTTCGGGCCGCTGCAAGCCTTGGCTGTCCTG
>CAYMLC010000544.1:0-2336 GCA_964390765.1 uncultured Nitrospirales bacterium | reverse complement strand
AAACATGGCCGTAGCCCCCGACATGGATGAGGCTCCCCGTGTCGTAGTCGCCGCCGAAGGGCCGGAAGCGCGAATAGGTCCACAGTGTATCGCCCAGGGCGCCCAGCCACGCGGGCAGCGGGAACAGGGGCTCGCCGAAGTCCATGCGAATCTCTTCGAGGATGGGCACCACGCGGATGGCAATGAACCCGCCCAAGACGATGTTGGCCAGCACGAGCACCAGCACATACATGCCAAAGCCGAACTGCGCCGCGGCGTAGTCGGCGGCCCGTACGGTGCGTGCTTCGAGCGCGGCAAGGGTTTGTGGCAGGCGCCGTTGCGCCGGCCCGGCCGACCGGCCTGCCGCTGGCGGCGGCACTGCTCCAGCCATATCAGCCGTGCAATACCGAAGAGATAGGCGGGGAAGGCGCCCGTCGCCGCATAACGCTTGCGCACGCGCCACACACGCAGGAAGGTCTCCTGGCAGAGGTCCTGGCCCAGGGCGGGGTCGCTGCTCATGCCGGTGAAAAAGCGGGCAACCCGTGGCGCGTAGCGGGCGTACAACTCGGCGAAGGCCGGCTCGTCGCCGTCGCGCACGCGCAACATCAAGGCTACATCTGTATTTTCACAATTGCTTGACACATCCCCGTCCCGCACTTGTTGTATAGTAGATGGCGCAATCGGGCGAGAGGGATCACAGACAGTGGAGCCGGGCTGGGGGCGGCACGGTGCAACGGGATTCGCGTGCGGTCGCTCGTCCTCTACAATGTCATCTTGCTCGTCGCCGGGGGTGCGCTGTGTGCCCACGCCGAGCCCCGCTACCTCATGCCGCAGGCGCTGGGCGGCCACGTGGCGGTCGACGCCAAGGCCCTGCACCACTGGGGCGCACCCGGCGCAGCGGCGGCCAAGCAGCTCGATGGCCTGCGCAACGACATCCGCGTGGTCTACATCGATGAACTGCGCACCACCAACAGTGGCTTTGCCGACCCCACGCCCGACCCGGAATTCGGCACGCTGGGCGCCGCGCGGCGCCGTGCCGTCGAGCGCGCGCTGGCCTACATCGACAGCGTGATCGACATGCCGGGCGCGCTCGATTTGCGCGTCAACATCGGCTTTGAAGACCCGGCCATCCTGTTTCTTGCCACGGCCGACACCGGCTACAGCGGCACGCCCGGCGAAGCCGGCTTCTCCGCAGGGCACGCATTCGAACACCTGTCGACGGGCGTCGACCCCAATGGCGCAGCGTTCGACATGTTTGTGACCGTCAACTTCACGCGGCCCCTGCACTACGGCGACGGCCCGCCCCCGCCTGACGCCATCGATTTCACCAGCGTGCTGCTGCACGAGCTGACCCACGGGCTGGGCTTCGGCAGCCTGGTGCGGGCGGGCCACCCAAATCTGCCCAACGGCACGGGCGCATTCGGCACTGTGCCCGACCTGTACACGGCGTACGACCGGCTGCTGGTCACTGGCAAGGGCGCCCCCATCATCAATGCCGCCGGCACCTTCGCCTTCGACGATGTGAACCGCGTGTTCACCGGCGGCGAGGGGGGCGTGTTTCTGCGGTCGCCCGCGCTGCAGGCCCTCTTTCCCGGCGATGTGCCCACCTATACGCCCGCGCCGCTGCTGCGTGGTTCGAGCATCAGCCACTGGGACGTCGCGGTTATCGGCAACGAGCCGGCTGTGATGGAACCGACGGTCGAGCCGGGCACGCTGTTTCGCCGCTACACCGGACTCGAGCTGACCCTGCTGGAAACATTGGGCTATACCCTGCGCGCGGCGGATGGCCGGGAAGGCCAAGGCGAGGTTGAGGGTGAGGTTGAAGGCGAGGTCGAAGGTGAGGGAGAAGGCGCAGCGGAAGTGGACGCGCCGGACCTGGACGCGCCGGACCCCTTGCCCTGTGCTGGGGGCGCGCCTGGCCGCTGGTTTCCCCAGCCCAATGGCTGCTTCGCGCCGGTGGGCACCAGCCAGACGCCCAACGAAGAAGCACGGCCCGCGGGCACGGTGCGCACCTGGCGCCTGCCCCTTGCGCCGGCCGCCGCGGGCGCCCAACAGGTCGACGCCTTCCGCGTCTTTCTGGGGGGGCAGCAAAGCACCAGCACCTTGCGGCTTTCCCTCGGCATCAACGAGAACCCGCCCTTCTGGGTCAGCGAATTCGTGTCGGCGCCCGCCGGCAACACGCCCAGTTTCGTCTTGCCGGCGCCCGTGCTGCTGCCCGCCACGCGCGCGGGCGATACGCTGGCCTTGCGTGTGCACAACCTGGGCGCCGCCGCCGGGCGCCTCGCCTATGCCTCGCCGCCGGGTTCGGGCGCATTCAGCGAGTTGACGCTGGTGCGCACCGGCGGCACGAAGACTCC
>CAYMLC010000543.1:0-2336 GCA_964390765.1 uncultured Nitrospirales bacterium | reverse complement strand
AGGCGATCATGGAGCGGAGCAGCTACCCCATCCAGTTCTTCTTGGCGCAGGCCCGTGAATCCACGTCTACGCCGGCGGAGGTGAGCCATGCTCGTACTGACTCGTAAAGAAAACGAGAGCATCATGATCGGCAACGACATCGAGGTAAAGGTGCTCGACCTGCGCGACAACCAGGTGAAGCTGGGGATTGTGGCGCCGCGCGCAGTCGCGGTACACCGCCAGGAGGTGTATCTGGCGATTCAGGCGGAGAACGCGGAAGCGGCAAGCGCGCCGGGCGCCGACGGGCTGTCGAGCCTGCTGCCGAAGTAAGGGGCCGGGCGCATGCGCATCACGGTGGATGGTGAATCGAACTTCGAGTTAACGGGCGAACCGGCCGATGCGCTGGGCGTGCTGGGCGCGGTCAATGAATGGCTGCGCGAGCGCGGCCGCAGCATGGTCAGTGTGCGCGTCGATGGTGAAGCCCTTTCTCCGGACACGGTGCTTGCACAGCTCGAAGGGCGCGCGCTGGACACGGTGAACGAGTTGGAGGTGCTGTCGACGGCGAGCAGCGTGCTGGTTGAGGAGGAGTTGCAGAGCATACAGGAGGTGCTGCCCGAATTGCCGAAGGCCTGCCGCGAGCTGGCCAAGCTCTTTCACAGCGAAACGCCGGCGGAGGCGTATGAGCCGTTTACCGAACTGGCAGCGCTGTGGCGCACCCTGAAGGACCGCCAGCGCACGATTGCGCGGGCGCTGCATCTGGACCTGGAAGCGGCCACGGTCGAGGGCCAGCCGCTGAGCGCATTACACGAAGACCTGAACCAGTATCTACGCGAAGCGGTCGATGCGCTCGAGGCAGACGACCGCGTGCTGCTGGGCGACTTGCTCGAGTATGAGCTGGCGCCGCGGGCCGAGCGCGAACAGGCGATCATCGACCTGTTGCGCGCAGAGGCGGCCACCCGCGCGCGCTAGGCATGGCGGCCCCGCGCGTCCTCACCTTCAATTTTCACGAGCCCTACCTGTGTCTGATGGCAAAGCTGGGCTGGCCCCTTCACGTGGGGCTGTATGAAGAGGGAGAACTGGCGCGGCCGTGGATGCACAATCTGCGGCCGGTGCCCGCCAACCTGACACTGCTGGGCGAAGGCGAATGGCGCGCGCAATTGGAAGACGGCGCGTTCGACGTGGTGATCGCGCAGAACGAGAACAATGCGCTCGACATACGTGAAGCGCCCGGCAACAAGATCTTGCTGTGCCACAACCGGCGCACCTTCCTCGAGACGACGGTGATGAAGGATGCGGAGGACGAGGAGACGCGGCTGCGTTATGCGCAGTTGCTGCGCGTGCTGCAGCGCGACTTCCAGTTCGTCTACATCTCGCCCAGTAAACGCGACGACTACGGCATTCCGGGCGAGGTGGTGTTGCCGGGTATCGACGTGGACGAGTGGGGCGGATACCGCGGCGATACGGCGGCGGTTCTGCGCGTGGGCAACATGATGCGCGCGCGCAACCGCATGTTCGATGTCGACCTGCAGGAGGCGGCCGTGGCGGGCTTGCCAAACCGGGTCGCGGGTTCGAATCCGGGCATGCCGGACAGCCAGCCCGCCCAATCGCTGGCGGAATTGCAGGCGCTGTACCGGGGCCACCGTTGCTTCTTGCACATAACGCGGGAGGCCTTCGAAGACGGCTACAACCTGGCCATGCTCGAGGCCATGGCCACGGGCATGCCGGTGGTGGCGCTGGCCAATGCGACATGCCCCCTGACCGATGGCGCGGACGGACTGGTCGGGCAAGACGCAGCGTCCTTGCAGGCGCATCTTCAGGCGCTGCTGGACAACCACGACTGGGCCCGGAAGCTGGGAGCATGCGGGCGCGAGACCGTGGCGGCGCAGTTCCCCATAGCGCGCTTCGTGGATACGTGGCAGCGCATCATCGAGACGGCGGCCGAGCGCCCCTGGCACACGGGCCAGACGGCGGCCCAGCCACGGCTCAACATCTTTCTGCACTACATGTCTTCGCCGATCACCACGGGGCGCTATATCCACGAGGCATTGCGCACGCGGCACGACACGTTTGCCGCTGGCTATCGCGTACCCGAGGCCGTCTTGAATCTGTGGGGCTTTTCGGGCGATTTGCCCAGCTACCCCGCGCACGAAATCGACCACGACCTGTACGCGACGTACGACGATATTGTCGAGGATTGGCCCGAAGACTACACACCGGATGTCTACCTGTGGGTGGACAGCGGCCCGAAAGAACTGCCCGCGGGCATTGCCGCGCTGGGCGACGTGCCGAAGCTGGGCTACCTGATCGATACGCACATTGCGCCGGAGCCACGCCTGGCGATGGCGCGCCAGCTCGAC
>CAYMLC010000542.1:0-2336 GCA_964390765.1 uncultured Nitrospirales bacterium | reverse complement strand
TATACCCTCACGCTGTGGATCATCGTGTGGGTCGTCGGCATCGTGGGCGCCACCTACGCCCTGTTCGGCGGGCTGCATACCGTCGCCGTGTCGGACACGCTCAACGGCATCGGCCTGCTGGTGGGCGGCTTTCTCATCACGGGCTTTGGCCTCGCCCTGCTCGGCGGCGAGGGCGGCATTGCCGGTGGATGGGCGGCGCTCGGCGAGCAACAGGGCGGCCGGCTCAATAGCATCGGCGGCCCGGAGAGTTCGGTCCCCTTCGAAACCGTCTTCTCCGGCATCCTCTTGCTGAATCTGTTCTACTGGTGCACGAACCAGCAGATCATTCAGCGCACTTTCGGCGCCAGCAGCCTGGCCGAAGGACAGAAGGGCGTCTTGCTGACCGGCGGCCTCAAGCTGCTCGGCCCGCTCTACCTCGTGCTGCCGGGAATGATTGCCTTCGGCCTCTACGCCGGACAGGACCTCGCGCCCGACCAGGCCTACGGCCAACTGGTGCGCGATGTGTTGCCTGCGCCGCTGACGGGTTTCTTCGCCGCGGCCATGTTTGGCGCCATCCTGTCGAGCTTCAACTCTGCGCTGAACAGCGCCTGCACCCTCTTCAGCCTCGGGCTCTATCAGCGGGCCCTCAAGCCCGGCGCCAGCGAGCGGCAAGTGGTGCGCGCGGGCCAGGCCTTCGGTTGGGTGGTGGCGCTGGGCGCCATGCTCATCGCGCCGTGGCTCGCGCAGACCGAGAGTATCTTTGCCTACCTGCAGAAGATGAACGGCATGTACTTCATCCCCATCTTCAGCGTGGTGCTGGTCGGCATGCTCACCCGGCGCGCGGGCCCGGTCTCGGCCAAGGCCGCGCTGCTCTCCGGCCTGGTCATCATCGCGCTGGGATACTTCGTGCCGCCGTTCAACGCCGTGGTCGCGGCCATGCACGAGTTCACCTTCCTCGGCCTCGTCTTCGCCTACCTCGTCATCCTGATGCTGGTGCTGGGCGAGCGCTATCCGCGTGCAACCGAATGGGAGCAGGAAGACGTGGGCGCCGTCGACATGACCCCCTGGCGCTGGGCGCCCGCCGTGGGTGTTGCCCTGCTCGTCGCGGTTGTCACCATCTATGCACTCTTCGCCGACTTCAGCGTGTTGGCGACTGCAAACCCGTAGCGCACCGCAGCACCCGGGCCGTCCGCCCGGAAAGCTGCTAGACTCGGCGCGATGCGCACCCGGCCGGGCGCCTGCTCCAACGGGCGTAGTACCGCCGCGCCAACGCGAAACGCAGCGCGTGCCCGGCCTCCAATACAGTGAGGCCCCGTGAGACGCATGATTTCCTGGCGCGCGCTCGATGAGCGCCGGCGCCATCAATACTGGCGCGCGGCCGTGGTCGGCCTGGCAGCGGGCCTGGTCGCGCTCGCCTTTCAAGAAGCGCTCTATTTCGTCGGGGTGCTGCGGCTGGCGGTATGGGAGAGTCTGCAGGCAGTGCCGCCCTATGCCGGCCTGATCCTCTTCCCCCTCACCGCCGCGGCCTGTGGCGCACTAGCGGCATGGCTGACCGCGCGCTACGCACCGGAAGCCGCCGGCAGCGGCGTGCCGCATATCAAGGGCGTGCTGGTCTACGCGGGTGAACTGCGTGGCATGCGCGTGCTGCTGGTGAAGTTCTTCGGCGGCCTGCTGGCCATTGGCAGCGGCTTTTCGCTGGGGCGTGAAGGGCCGACGGTGCAGATGGGCGCCGCGGCGGGCAAGCTCGTCGGGCAGTGGCTGCGCGTGCCGCCCAAGGCCGAGCCGCGCCTGATCGCGTGTGGTGCGGGGGCCGGGCTCGCCGCCGCCTTCCACGCGCCGCTGGCCGGGTTCATCTTCACCATCGAAGAGTTGCAGCGCGAATTCAGTTCGCTCACCTACTCCATGGCGCTGGTGGCCGCCGTCGTCGCCGACATCGTCGCCATCTCCTACCTGGGCAGCACGGAGGCGTTTCATCCGGCCGGATTTCCCGCGCTCACGCTGGGCGCATTGCCCGCCTGCGTCGTCATCGGGGTGCTGGCGGGCGCCCTGGGCACGGCCTTCAACAAATCGCTGCTCGCCCTGCAGGCGCTGGTGCGCGGCCAAATCGCGCTGGCGCCCTGGCAGCGGGCGGCGGCCATCGGCCTCGTCGTTGGGGTCGTCATCTGGTACGTGCCCGACCTCGCGGGCGGCGGCCACCACACCGCCGAGCATCTGCTGGATGCCGCCGACGCCAGCGCATCCGATGTGCCCGACCTGCTGTTGCTGCTGGTGGGCAAGTTTGCACTGACGCTCCTCTGCTATTGCGCAGGGGTGCCCGGCGGCATCTTCGCGCCTATGCTGCTGATAGGCGCGTGCCT
>CAYMLC010000541.1:0-2345 GCA_964390765.1 uncultured Nitrospirales bacterium | reverse complement strand
GGCGGACACGACCCGGTAACGGTGGATGTGCGCTTCATTTGCGCCACGCACCGTGACCTGCGTGAGGAGGTGGCACGCAGCCGCTTCCGCGAAGACCTCTACTATCGCGTGAACGTACTGCCGATACACCTGCCGCCCTTGCGCGAAAGGCGCGAAGACATCCCGCGGCTGGTGCAGCACTTTCTGGGCAAACACCGCGCGCGGGTGGGCGCCAATGCCGCGGCCCTCGCGCCGCGCGCCCTGGCCCGGCTGTACGCGCATGCGTGGCCCGGCAACGTGCGCGAACTGGAAAACGTTATCGAGCGGGTGCTGGTGCTGCACCGCGACGCATCCTTGATTCAGCCTGAACACCTCGACGCGCTGGACCTGGCGGCAGAAGATGCAGCGCCCGATGTGCTGGAAGCGTTTGCTGGAATGGGGCTGAACGAGGCCACGCGGCACCTGGAGCGGCAACTCATCGCGCACGCACTGCGCGAGGCCGGTGGCGTGCAGTCGCGTGCGGCGGCGCTGTTGGGCACGACACGCCGGATACTGAAGTACAAGATGGACCAGCTCGACCTGGGTGCACCGGAGCAGAATGATTCGCTGGCAGGGTGATTAGGGCTGGGGCGGAATACGGTGAATGGGCGTGTACCCGCGAATAGCGCTCCGCGTTGACCGTACCGCGCGCGGCGTATATGCTACCAAAGTACTAATTTCAAGGGTCCGCTATGGGCTGGCGGACGCTGAGCATTTTCACCCATACCAATCCAGAGGAGTGTATTCATGCAGAAGGGCAAGGGCTTTACCCTCATCGAACTGCTGGTGGTCATCGCGATCATCGGCATCCTGGCGGCGATCCTGCTGCCGGCACTGGCACGTGCGCGCGAAGCTGCGCGCCGCGCAAGTTGCCAGAACAACCTGAAGCAGTGGGGCCTCGTGTTCAAGATGTATTCGAACGAGTCCAAGGGCGAGCGCTACCCCACGCTGCAGATCGGCGCCTATCCCGATGGCGGACCGGGCAACCCCCCGCAGACCATTGTTGACGTTGCGCCGAATGTCTTCCAGATCTATCCGGAGTATTTGACCGATCCCAGCATTGCGTTCTGCCCCTCCGATGCCGAATTCGCCTCGGCGCTCGATGCGGCGCAGGACGAGAACGGCGACTTCTGCTGGGGGATCGTGCAGTCGGACGCCAACTTGTGCGGCCGGACGATCGACGCCAGCTACAACTACCTGAGCTGGGTGATCGACCGTGCCGACTTCGACGACGTGCAAGAGAGCCCGGCGCAATTGAGCGGCTTGACCGCGCCGCTTACCGCGTTGGACCCCGACCTTGCCGATGCGATTCCGCCGGGCTCGGAGACGGCGAACGTCGGTGCGCAGCTGGTGAACGGCCTGCTGGCGCTGATTCTGCAGGAAGACCTGATCAACGGCGTGACGAATGACGATAACGGCCTTATCCAGCGTGCGGTGGACAAGGATATTGAAGTGGGCAATGGCGACGGCAACGGGGGCAGCGACACGGCCTACCGTTTGCGCGAGGGCATCGAGCGCTTCCTGATCACCAACATCAACGACCCGGCGTCTTCGGCCGTGGCGCAAAGCGAAGTGTTTATCATGTGGGACCAAGTGGCCACGGACCCGTCCTCGTTCAACCACATTCCCGGTGGCTCGAACGTGCTGTTCCTCGATGGCCACGTGGAATTCGTCCGGTATGAGGAGCAGGGCGAGGCCCCGGTGAACGCGCCGATTGCTCTCGTAACGGGCCTGCTGAGTGGTCTCGCGTTCTAACGGTTAATCGAGAAAATAAATCGCCCCCGACGGTCACGCGCCGCCGGGGGCGTTTTTTGTGGCGGATGCGTGGCTACTTGTTCAACTCGGCCACCTTGTCCTGAATCATTTTCAGGATGGCGTTCATGCGCTTCTTGGTGTCGGCCTCGACGCGCACGACCAGCTTGGGCGAGGTGTTGGATGCACGCAGGAGCCCCCAACCGTCTTCGAACTCGATGCGCGCACCATCAATGGTGATGACGTCGAGCCCCTGCTCTTCCTTGAAGTAGCGGGTAGCCGCGGCGACCACGTCGAACTTGCGGGCATCCGTGGTATCGATGTTGATTTCGGGCGTGGCGAACTTCTCGGGAATCTCGGCAAGCAGGGCGCTCAGTGGCTTCTTGTTCTGCGCCACGACTTCGAGCAGGCGCGCCCCGGCGTAGGTGGCGTCGTCGAAGCCGTACCAGCGGTGCTTGAAGAACATATGCCCGCTCATCTCGCCGGCGATCTGGGCCTTCGTCTCGATCATCTTCGCCTTGATGGGCGAATGCCCGGTGCGGCTCATCACGGCGTTGCCGCCATTCTTGCGGATG
>CAYMLC010000540.1:0-2348 GCA_964390765.1 uncultured Nitrospirales bacterium | reverse complement strand
ACCCTGGTCCTGAGCGCCGCGGCGCCCGCCGCGCCCGATTCGATCTACTTCGATCCGGCGCCGCCTGTTGCCCCGCACACGCCGCCGCTCGACATCTACGACCACCTCAATACGCCGGGGATGCCGCCGGTCGACTTGCCGGTGGCCGAC
Source organism: uncultured Nitrospirales bacterium (assembly GCA_964390765.1). GTDB lineage: Bacteria > Hydrogenedentota > Hydrogenedentia > Hydrogenedentales > JAGMZX01 > CAYMLC01. Next base: position 2,198 of record CAYMLC010000540.1, on the reverse strand, counting down.
ACACCCTTTGAAGAGCACGTGCGCGTGCCGGTCGAGGCTGCGGCCCTGCCCCCGGCGCCCGCCGTGCCGGACCGCCTGACCGGGCTGGCGGCGCCGCCCGCCACGCCTGTGGTGCAGCACGATAGCGCTTATTGGGTGGGCACGCAGGCGGGGCTGTATCGCGCGGTGTCGGCTGAGGGCGAGTACCTGCGTCACTCGCATTATGGCCATGCGGGCGGGCCGGCTGCTTCGGCGATAACCGGCCTGGCGGCCGATGGCGCGGGCACATTGTGGGTGGCGACGCGCGGCGGGTTGAGCGCGCGCACGGCCGATGGCACGTGGCAGACCTGGCGCGGCCGTGAAGGGTTGCCCATCGAAGAACTCACCGCGCTCGCACTCGATGCCGACGACAACCTGTGGCTCGGCAGCACGCGGGGCCTTATTCATTTCCGGCCTGCGAGCGAAGAACGAAAATGGTTTTATCGCATGGGCGGACGCTATCTGCCGCACGATCATGTGACGGCCGTGCGCCTGGGCGATGACGGCTTGGTCTACGTGGAGACTCTCGAGGGTCCGGGCGCTATCGCAACGGTGACACGGACCCTCGCGGAAAAGGCCGAAGCGCTGCTCGACCGTTATGAGGAACGGCACCGGCGCCTGGGCATGCCCTCGCCCGCCTACTTCCCGAGTGCCGATGAGACCGGCACCTGGATCAACCAGCCGCAGGCCAGTGATGGCCTGTGGACTTCGTATATGGTCACCGCGATGTCATTGGCTTACACCCTGACCGGCGAAGCGCGCTACAAGGAACGGGCACGCGAGGGAATGGAAGCGCTTTACCTGCTGCAGAACATCACCGGTATCGAAGGACTGGTGGCACGCAGCATGGTAGCTATCGACGAACCGACGGTGCCCGAACTGCGCGAGATGGACAATTGGCACGAGACGGACGACGGCCAGTATCTCTGGCGCGACGATGTTTCAAGCGACCAAATCACCGGGCACTATCTGGCATTCTACAGCTATTATGAACACATCGCGCGCCACGATGCAGACGAACGCGCGCGCCTCGAAAAGCAGTTGCGCCAGGTAACGGATTATATCGTCGACAATAACTATCAGATCATGGACTGGGACGGTGAGCGCACGCTGTGGGGCTGGTGGAATCCCGAGCTGCTGAACCACGACCACAACCGCTACCTGGAAAGCGGCCTGTATTCACTCATGATGCTGTCTTTTCTCAAGACTGCGCACTACATCACCGGCGATGAGAAATACTGGGACCACTTCGAAACATTGATTCTCGAGCACAATTACTTGAACAACGTGCTGTTGCAGAAAAAACTCTGGCCGGATGAGCTGAACCACTCCGACGACCAATTGAGCGCGTGTGTCTTCTACCCCTTCCTGCAAATGGAAGAGGACCCCTACATCCGCAACGTCCTGCACCGCGCGCTGCGCCGGCATGCGAAGGTCGAAGTGCCCGAGCGCAACAGCCTCATCGGCATCATCTACGCCGTTACCGACCCCGAAGACGCGGATATCGAAGGCTCGCTGCAGACCCTGCGCGAGTTGCCGCTGGACCGCCGCAATTGGGGCCAGCTCAATAGCCACCGCGCCGATGTGGTGTTGCAACTGCGCCGCAATGTGACCGGCGATGCGCTGACCCAGGCCGTATTGGCGGGCGACGAGCGCCAGTTCGAACGCTGGAACGCTGACCCCTACGAGGCCGACCGTGGCGGCGACGGCTCGGTCGCGGGCGCGGGCGTGCACTGGCTCTTGCCCTATTGGATTGCGCGCTACCACGGCATACTGGCGGGGCCCGAGGCGGACCCGGCGCAGACTAAATAGGTTATCGCGCGACAGGCATGCGCCACACGTCGCGCGGAAACGCGGCGCCGATGGTGGTGTTGCGCACAATCACGCGGCGCAGATCCTCCTGCTCGACCAATTCGCGCAACGGACCCGGCAGCGCCGCTTCGTACCAGAAGCGGTCGCCGTCGCGCAGGGCCACGAACTGGTCGCGCAGGATCCGCTGAAAGGTGGGCCCTACCAAGGCGCCGCCCTGCGCACCCTCGGCGAGGCCGCCGACCCAGAGGTCAACGTCGTTGGGCGTGCCGTAGGCTTCGGCCAGATTGCGCGCAATGACCGGGTCGCCCGTGATGTCGGCAAAGCTGTGCGCGGGCGGCAGCCCCAGTGCGTTGCGCACCGCGTTGTAA
>CAYMLC010000539.1:0-2349 GCA_964390765.1 uncultured Nitrospirales bacterium | reverse complement strand
GGGCATCGGCTGCCCGGCCGCCGCACGCTGCTGCAGGATGTGCTGCAACTCCTGGCCTTCGACAAATTCCATCACCAGCGCGATGCGCCCGTCTTCTTCGAGGCGGTCGTAAAGCGTGACAATATTGGGGTGCGTGCCAATCTGCGCGTGCAACTGGCACTCCCGCACGATGCGGCGCCGGATGCCCTCGTCTTGCGCGAGGGCTTCCTTGATGGTCTTGATGGCCACCTTGCGCCGCAGCTGGGTGTCTTCAGCCAGGTAGACGCTGCCCATGCCGCCCGCGCCCAATTCGCGCACGACGCGGTAGCGGGTGCCAACGCCCGGTGGCGGTGTATCGTTCGAGGCCATCTACAGCTACCTCCCGTTCGGGATTTGCCGCGCGCACACGGCGCCGGCCGCACGCGCGGCTACTCGCATGTTAGCGGCGTTCCGAAAACTGAGTCCAACTCTGCACGGGTCCCGGTCCGCCTCGGTCAGCGGGCGCGGTCGAGGCGCTTGACCCATATGGCGCACAGCACCAGCCAGCCCGCCGCCTGCAGCAGCAGTACCAGCGAATTGCGCAGGTACATGCTGGCCGAGAAATCGAAGCCGATGGTGTCGCGCACGAAGGCCGGCACCCATTCCATGGCCGCCGATTCGGGCTGGTAATAGAACGCGCGCATCAGCATCTCGAGCCCCCAGCGCGCGGGGAAGATGTTCGCGATGCCCTGCATTGCCGTGGGCATACCGGCGTAGAAATCAGGCGCCATGCCGCCGGAGAAGACCAACTGTGGAAGCACGGCAACGATGGCGAGGATAACGGCGAACTGGCCGGGGGTAGGGTCGGCCGCACTGATGAAGAGGCCGAGCGCGACGGCGGCCCACGCCATCATCACGAGTGCGAGATAGGCGGGGCCGATGTCGAAACCGCGCAGGCCGGGGCTCAGCCAGCACAGCGCCAGGAAGACCGCGCACTGCACCGCGGTGAGCACCAGCAGGAAGGGCAGCTTGGCCAGCAGATAGTCCGCTATCTTCTGATTGGCCATGCGCTCGCGACGATAGATGTGGCGCTCGGGCGCCAGCTCGAGGCAACTCATGAGCGTGCCCGTGAATACCGCCGTCATCACGAACATCAGCAGCACGCTGATTGGCACCGGCAGATTCGGCAGCCCCTCGTATTTCAGCGCGTACACCACCTCTTCGGCGGGGCGCGGGTCGTCGGCGCCATCGGGCGCGAGCAATTCCTTGATCGGGTCGCCCAGCGGTATCGGGCCACCGTTCAGCTGCGTGCCGATTTCCGTGCGCCGCTCTTCGACGGTCGCATCGGTGGGCACGTCGCTCGTGCGCAGGGTCAGGGTGACCAGCGCCAGAATGAGCGGCACGGCCAGATAGAAGCCCGCCCGCCGGGGCGACACCAGCTTGATGCGCCAGTTGCGCTGGGTCAGCGTCTTCAGCCCGCGCCAGGTCAGCCAGTCGAACCCGAGTCCGCGCTTACCGGCAGCGGCCGGTTTCTCGAGCAGTGGTTGCGTGGTGGCCGGGTCCACCGCCGTGGGCGCCTGGGTGGGTGCGGGCGAGTCCGGGTGGTCGCTTGCGCTGTACAGCGTGGCGCCCATCCCGCTCAGCTCGCCCGCTACATGCTTGCGGAACAACTCGGACGCGTAGTAGCGCGCCTGGTACTGTTCGGCAATGGTCTCCTTCGGATCCTTGCTGCCCTCGGGCGCATTGCCCGCTTCGCCTTCGAGCAAGTCGAAGATCTGCGTTGGCCGCTCGACCGGTTTGCCATCGACCGTGAAATACTGCATCGCTTCGGCGGGCGTGCCGAAAAAGACCAGCCGCCCACGCGAGAGAATGACCACGCGGTCGAGCAGGTCGAGGTTGTAGAGAATGTGCGTGGTGATGAGGATGGTGTTGCCGCGGCGTGCCATCGCCTGGAACTGGCGCATCAGCCGCTCTTCTGTGCTGGGGTCGAGGCCGCTGGTGGGCTCATCGAGGAACAGCAGACTCGGCCGCGTGATCAACTCGCAGCCAATCGACACGCGTTTGCGCTGGCCGCCGCTCAATTCGAACACGCGGCTCTTGCGCACATGGCGCAGTCCCAGCGATTCGATGGTCGTGTCGATCAACTCCGCGCGCTGGTCGGCGTCGATGTCGGCGGGCAGGCGCAGCCGCGCCACATAGTCGAGGCTGTCCTCCACCGTCAGTTCCATGTGCACGATGTCGTCTTGCGGCACATAGCCAATCGTGTTGCGGAACATGTCGAACGAGCGGTACAGCGGCGTTTCATTGACCAGCACCGCGCCATAGGTCGGCGGTGCGTAACCGTTGAGCGCCTTCAGCAGGGTCGATTTGCCCGCGCCGCTGGGGCCGAGC
>CAYMLC010000538.1:0-2350 GCA_964390765.1 uncultured Nitrospirales bacterium | reverse complement strand
GGCCACGTGGCCACGTGTCTGTGGGGCCACGCCATACAGCCGCTCGAGCATCTGGTCGGCGAAGTGCGCCTTCATGGCCTCGTAGGCTTCGGGCCGCTTGCGCCAGTTCGTGCCGGCAAAGGGTTCTACATCGGCATAGTTGCCGAGGCCGATGCACTGCACCGTGGCCTTGTCGGGATGCGCTTCCGGCCAGGCGGGGTCCTTGGCGCTGGGGAACGAGAGATACCCGTCGACCATGCGCTCGCCCGGCGCGCCGGGTGTATCGAAGACCCAAAAGTTGTGCCTGGGCATCGCCAGGTGCGCATCGCTCGCGTCGAGTCCGACGTAGAGGCAGAGGTGGCCGTGCGAGCGCGCGACGCGGCGCAAGTCATCTTTCAACGGGAACGGCCAGCGATAGTCCTGCGGCAGCAGTTCGCAGAACGTATTGTGTACGCCCGCCGCGCTCACCACGCGCTTGGCGTGGATGCGCTCACCGTCTTCCAACTCGATGCCGCACGCGCGCGCGCCTTCGAGCACGATGCGCGTGACCGGTGCGTGCAAAACAACTGCGCCGTCGCGTGCCTCGATTTCCGCCGTCAGCGATTCGTGGATGCGCCGTGCGCCGCCCACGGGATACGCGCCGCCATGGCGGTAGTGCCCCACCACGATGGCGTGCATGGCAAAGCTGCTCTGCCTGGGCGGCAGGCCATAGTCGCCCGACTGCGCACACAGCACCTCGATCAGGCGGTTGTTGCTGGTCAGTTCGCGCAGCACGTCCCACGTGGTGCGTTGCGCCCACTGTTGAAAGCCACGCGTGAGCCAGGGGCGCAAGGCGCCGGCGATAAGCGGCGGCATTGCGCGTTCGCTGAAGAAGCGCGCCGACTGTGCCTGCACCGCACGCACGCGCTCCCAGTAGGCATCGATGGCGCGGGCCTCTTCGGGAAAGTACGTCTTCCATTGGGCGAGTTGTTCGTTGGGGCCCGCCGCGAAATCGTAGTGGTCGCCGTCGATCACCGCCACATCGTAGGGACTGCCCATGTCCGCCCATTCCAGGCGGCCGCCGGTCAGCGCATCGAAGAGGCGGCGTTCGGCACTGCGCGGCCGGTGCACCATGCCGATGTAGTGCACGCCCACGTCCCATTCCCAGCCCTTGCGCTTGAACGTGTGCAGAAAGCCACCGGGCTCATAGTGCCGCTCGACGACCAGTACACGCTGGCCGGCACCCGCCAGCAGGCGCGCCGTGGTCAGCCCCCCCATGCCCGAGCCGATAACGATCGTGTCGAAGCGCTGATTGGCGAATTCGCCGCGGTATCGAAACGGCATGATGCAACCCCTGTTCGGCCATCAGACCCGCACCGCCATTATCATAGCATGGCGGCAACTTGCCCGGGCACTGAACCTGCGCATATACACCGGACTTGTGAAGTGTGCCCCGAAACTGTAACGCTGCACCCATGGGGGCAGCGTTTCGGATCTCTGGTAGCGCACCGGCTGCGCTGGGTGTGGAGTACCGGCGAAACCATGCACGGATGGCTATGTGCACTGACGGGGCCCCTGGCGGGGTCGCGCTGGCGTCTGCAGGGCGAGTTGCTGATCGGGCGTGACCCCAGTTGCGATGTCGTGGTACCCGAAGCCACGGTGTCGCGCCGCCATTGCATTCTGCGCGCGAACGACGACGGCATGCGCCTGGTCGATTTGATGGCGCTGAATCCCGCGTTGGTGAACGGGCAGTACCAGCCCGAGCACCCGCTGCGCATAGGCGACTCGCTGAGCGTGGGCACGCACCGCTTCACGATTATGGACGCGAGTTCGTCGCGGCGCAGTCCCACGCCGACCCCGAGCGACGCCACGCTGACCCTGCGCCCGACACCGGGCAATCCGCTGGCCACGGCAGCCAAGGTCGACAGCGAGAACAGTAGCGGTGTGCTGGGCGAGCTGTATGCGCTGGCGTGCCGCATGGCGCAATCGGAGCAGGGCAACGAAGCGGCGAATCATCTGATCGAGGCCTTGCGCGAGCATTGGCCCGGTGCCGATGTGTATCTGACGGCGCTCAGCCCTTCGGGCGTAGAACTGCGCGCATCGGCCACCGGCGACAGCCTGCCGCGTTGGGTAGAGACCAGCACCGAGCGTGTGACCGAGACCGAGGCGGGGCAGTGCGAGCGGCGGCGCGATGACCAGGACGCCGCGATCGACGTGGCCGCCGCGCCGTTTCTACTGGGCAAGCGTGTATCGGGCGCGGTGGTGGTGGAGAATGTCTTTGCCATCAAGGGCCTGGGCCGGGTGCTGATCCAGGGCATCCAGAACCGGGACTACCCGGTCGTGCAAGGCGCGGTGCTGCTGGTGTCGGCCTTCTTTGTTCTCTCCAACCTCG
>CAYMLC010000537.1:1167-2353 GCA_964390765.1 uncultured Nitrospirales bacterium | reverse complement strand
AGCGCGGCTGGCCCCGCGCGACCAGGGCGCGCTCGCCCACCTCCTCCACCCGCTCGCAAAAGCTGCTGAGCGGCATGTCGGCCCACTCTTCCACCACCAGCAGGCGGTCGGGCAGAAACAGGCACACCGACTGCGCCCGCTGCCCGCGCCGCGAGTGAAAGCGCGCCTGCATCGGATTGCTGAAGTCTGTGTTGTCATACGCGGCCCGCGTGCGGCTCAGGTCGAAGTAGAGCTGCTGCAGCGCCTCCTTGCGCAGCCCCGTCGCCGCGTGGATGAGTTCAACGCTGAAATGAATAACCCGGTCTTCCGACTGCATGGCGCCTCCCCGTAGAGCGCCAGTATAGGCGGCGGGCCCGCCCCCCGCCAATGGGGCTCGGGTTGCCCCACCTTGCCTGCGATCCGTTTTGTGAAGATTTCGCGCGGACGCTTTGCACCACACCTATTTGATGGTACGTTCCCAATAGTGGTGTTGGGTGCAGGTGCGTGTTGCAAACACGCGGCTGCGGAGCGCGCGTGCAGCGCAAGAGGGGATATCTCGATGCAAACAGAAGAACATGAGCCGGCCCCAGCCGCCCAGCCTATGGCGGAACCGGTGAGCGAAGGGGTTCCGGTGGACCTTGGCCGCCGCACGGCCGCGGCGTTTGTCGACCTGTGCGTGGTAGCAAGTCTCTTTTTCGGTGTGGGTTGGCTGGGCAGTTGGAGCTGGCTCGGGTTTATCAACGACTTGTGGCTGTTCTGGCTGGTGCCGATAGCCTATGCCCTTCTGCGCGATACCTACATCGGCAAGTCCCCGCTCAGCTTGGGCAAGCGCCTTGCCGGCATCGACCTCATTACCGAAAAGGGTAGCCGCCCCGATGTTGTCACCTCGCTCCAGCGCAACCTGATGTTCTTCTTTCCGCCACTCGCACTGTGCGCCGCCGCTGTCGAACTCTTTGTTATCGCACGCTCGGACGAACACCTGCGCTTCGGCGATTACTTTGGCAAGACCCGCCCCGTGATGCGGGCGGTGGCATAACCGGGGGTACAACGCCATGCAAAGCGTCTACACACATTTCTGGTTTGTACTGAGCAGCAACTTTGTTCTCTTCCTGGTGTTTGGATTGTGGTTCGCCCGCAGCCACAACAACCTCAATCTCCTGGGTGAAGGGCTGCGCGAAGGTTGGGGGCAAATCGAGGCGCAACTGCA
>CAYMLC010000537.1:0-1157 GCA_964390765.1 uncultured Nitrospirales bacterium | reverse complement strand
TGTCGCAGGTGGTGCAGGGTTACGCCGGCCACGAACAAGCCATTGATGCAGTGGTAGCCAAGGCGCGCAGCAGTATCAGCAGCGGGCAGGGGCTGGAGCAGCGCGTGGAGAGGGCCAGCCAGGCCGAGGCGGCAACGCAGGGTTTCATGGGCCGCGTCATCAATGTGGCCACGACCTTTCCTGACCTGAAAGCCAATCAGCATTTTCAGGCGCTGATGCAGACGATTAACGAAACGAGTAGCGAGATTACGCAGCGCCGCGAGCGCTACAACGCGCTTGTGCACAACTATAATGCCGCACTGAAGAACTTCCCGCAGCGCCTCTATGCGCAGCAACTGGGCTTTTGCGAAGCACAGTACTTCGCATTCGATAAGGGTGCTGCCAGCGAGATGCCACACCTCGCCTTCGAGCATCAGGCCGTGGCCGACGGGGCCGCCGCGGGTTCTGCCGCGTTCCCGGGCCAAGGACTCCACCACGTGGCGCAGCAAGAGCGTCTCGCTCCGCCACCGCCGCCAAAGCCGGAGCTCGAAGACCTGCATGCCTGAGGCTTTCAGTGTTCATCTCACCACGGGCCGGCGCCCTGCGCGCCGGTCTCTCTGTATGTCCACCAACGGCACACCTGCCACCGCTAACCCTTGCCGTGGTGCGCATGCGCGGCCTACACTGCGGGGCTACCAAGACGCGCGACACCATCGCGTGAACCCGCAGGACGATGGAACATGGACTACCTCGCAACGCGCATGGGCGCGATCGACGCCAGCGGCATCCGCAAGGCCTTTGCGCTGGCCGCGAAACTGAAGGACCCGATCAACCTCAGCATCGGTCAGCCCGACTACGATGTAGACCCGCCGGTCAAGGCTGAAGCGGTGCGCGCGATCGAGGAAGGCTTCAACCGCTACACACAGACCTGGGGCATCGAAGAACTGCGGGCGGGCGTGGCCGACTATTACGATACGCGCTTCGGGCACCGCCTCGACAACGTGATGATCGCGGCGGGCGTGTCGGGCGCGCTCATGCTCACGCTCATGGCCACGGTGAATCCGGGCGACGAGGTGATCTTCGGCGACCCCTACTTCGTCATGTACCCGCACCTTACGCGGCTGTTCGGCGGGGTGCCGGTGCCGGTCGACACGTACCCCGACTTCAAACTGCGGCCC
>CAYMLC010000536.1:0-2355 GCA_964390765.1 uncultured Nitrospirales bacterium | reverse complement strand
GAACAGGTCATCAAGCGAGGCTGTCTCGGGCAGCGCCTGAATATTGATGCGCGGCACCATGATTTCGTTGGCCTGGCGCTCGTTCAGCTCGATGACCGAATGGATACGCTCCTGTGTCTGCGGCGCGAAGGTGCCCTGGCTGACGCCTTCCTCGACCAGCCGGCGCATGTCGTCGAGCGAGGTCATCACGCTCCGGATGTCGCGCTGCTCTTGGCCCACCAGTTTCAGGAAGCGCTGCGACAGCCACGTAATCGGCACGACCACCGGCATCAAGAGCGCATCGAAGAAACGCATGACCGGCAGAAACGCCATCGCCCCACGCGTCGGGTGCTGGCGGAACATGCTCTTCGGCACCACCTCGGCAAAAATCAGGAAGGCCGGCGTTGCAATCAGGCCCGCCCAATACGGGCCGACCATGCGCGTCAATGCCACGGTACCCATCACGAGGGCGACGTTGGTGCCCACCAGCACCAGCGTGATCATGCGGTCCGGCTCTTCCATATAGGCCAACAGGCGCAGCGCCTGCGGGTCGTTGTCCTGCTCGGCCATATGCCGCACGCGGATCGGGTTGCTGGCCACGAAGCCGGTCTCGTAGCCGGCAAAGAGCGCATTCAGCAACACCCCGAGCACAAAGACACCGACGCCAATCAGTACCGTTTCCATCATTACAGCGCCACCTCCGCCGCGGCAGTTTCGTCGCTCTCGTCCAGCCGCTCGACCAGCAGCCGCTCCACGCGTTTGCCGTCGACCCGCTCGACCCGATACCGCACGCCCGCCACTTCGACACTGTCGCCGACTTCGGGCACCTTCTCGAGCCGGTCCATAACGAAGCCGCCCACCGTCGTGTGTTCTTCGTCGTCCACTTCCACGCCCGTCAGTTCCTCCAGCTCGTCAATGGCAAAGCCGCCCGCCACGCGCCAGCGCCCGTCCTCGAGCGCCGTGTATTCGGGCTCGCGCGCTTCGTCTTCACCCACATCGCCCACCACCTCGCGCAGCGCGTCCTGCAGGGTCACAATGCCTTCGGTGCCGCCGTACTCATCGACCACCACCGCCAGGTGTTTGCGCTGCCGCTGTGCCGTCTTCACCAGGTCGTCGACGCTCATGGTCTCGGGCACGAACAGCGCCTTGCGCACCAGCGGCTTTACGGGCCGGTCCAGGTCGTGGTGCGTCAAGGAGGGGATCAGGTCTTTCGTGTGCAGCACGCCGGTGATGTGGTCGAGGTCTTCGCGGTACACGGGAATGCGGGCCAGCGCGTTCTCGCGCATCCGCTCCAGCGCCTCGCCCACGGTGGCCTCTTCCGGCAGCGCCACCACGTCGGGACGCGGCACCAGAATTTCGCCCACCGTCACATCGCGCAATTCGAGCAGCCCCTGAATCATCTGGCGCTCGTCGCTCTCGAGCACGCCGCTGGCCTCGCCCTCACTCAGCAGCGCCTTGAACTCTTCGTCCGTGATGAACGGCGCAGGCCGCACCTCGCTGAAGCGGGTCAGGCGAAAGAGGAAGGCGGTAAACGCAATCATGCCGTTGCGCAGCGGGCCCAGGCCCTTGTCGACCAGAAACAGCACGGGCGCCACGGCGGTGGCATAGGCCTGGCTCGTGCGCACCACCAGCACCTTCGGCGCAATCTCGCCGAAGAACACCAGCACAAAAGTGGTCACCGCCACGGCCAGCGGATAGCTGAGCGTGGGCGGCATGCGGAAGCTCTCTTCGAACATCCGCTCGACCGGCGCCGCCACCACGACCGACAGCAACACGTTCACCATCGAGTTGCCCATCAGGATCGAGGTCAGCAGGCTGCCGGGGTGCTGCATCAATTGCGCGGCCAGGCGCCCGGCCCAACTCTTGCCATCGCGCATCGTGGCCAGGTGCGTGCGCTGCAGCGAGAAGTAGGCCACCTCGGAAGCCGAGAAGAACGCCGAGCACACCAGCAGAAATACAGCCGCAGCCAGGGTCAGCGGCGGTATCGCCTCGTACCAGGGCAGCGGCGCGACCGTGCCGGCCGCGGCGCCATCGGACTGTTCAACCGCTACGCTGGCCGCGCCCTCCGCGGCTGCAGCGGGTCCTTCGCCCTCGGCGCCGGCCAGCAGCAACAGCACCGTGGCCACCCAGACACCTGTAATAAAACTCGTTCGCAGGATGCGCCGCCGAAAGCCAAAGACCTGGCGGCTGCGCAATCGTGAAGCGTCGCTGTCGTCGTCCACCTTCCTAATCCTTGTCAGCGCCCTACCGCGGGCTGCGTCTGGCCGGGGTCCACACCCAGCCACGCCGCCGCCAGCGGAACACGCAAATACGCCGCCTGCCGCGCCTGCATCGCCGATGCAGCGGGCGCGGTGGCATGATCATAGCCCAAAAGGT
>CAYMLC010000535.1:0-2358 GCA_964390765.1 uncultured Nitrospirales bacterium | reverse complement strand
ACTGGCCGGTCAGCTCGGCCTCGCGTTGCTGCAAATAGGCGATCGCCTGATCGCGCGTTTCCTCGGCGTCGTGGAGCGCCTTGGCAAGCGTGTCCATCTCGTTGAGGTCGGCGCTCGAAACCCGGCTGAACCGGGCCAGCAGCCAATGCGCCAGCCGCCCCAGCGGCCCGAAGGGCAGGATGTAGCGCACTTCGTCGTTGATGCGTGTCTGGTCGCCCAGGTCTTCGAAGGTATGGGTGTGATGCCAGAAGCTGTATGGACCACGCAGTTGTACATCGACAAACTTATAGGGCGGGTCGTGCTTGGTAATGAGCGTGGTCCAGCGCTGCGGCAGCCCGCGCAGCTTCACCACGTAGTCGAACAGTGCGCCCTCGCGCATCTCGAGTGGGCGCGGGGTAATGATGGTGAATCCCAATTGCGGCGGGGTGATGGTCTCCAGATTCTCGGGGGTCTCGAAGAAGGGGAAGACTCGCTCGATACGGGCCGGTACCAACTGCGACCTTTTCAGCACATACTGCTTCATACACACGCTCCTTGGTTGGCAGCGGGAACGTGGCCACGTGCCCAAATATTTCGCTTCTTTCAGTTTCGCGTGAAAGTTCCCGAGCCCGCATAGCTCAGCGGAAAGCGCCAGTCGGGCCGCCACCAGTACTGCGCCAGGTTGCCGTCCACCGTGTCGTAATCGTCTACGCAGATGTTGATGCGCAACGCGTCCCACGCTGCGCCGCGATACGCATCGAGCACGCCGTGCGGCACCGCAATCTCGCTCACGTGGCCGGCCGGCGTACGCACGCAGGCAGCCTGTATACCGGCGGGCAGGCGGAACGCATCGAAGATGACCGTTTGGTCGGCGGTCTCTGATGGCAGCATCGCAATGAAGAGGAACTCATCGAACTCGCTGCCCCATACATTCCAGTTCGAGCGCACGGGGTCGGGCCGCGCGTCGATGCGAATCTCGACTCCGTCCTGATTCCACGGTGGCCGCTGGGGGCGCTTGAGGGGCGCATCGTCAACCGTTCGCATCGCCAGGTACAGATATTCTTCGTCTTGCGCCACGGCAAAGCGGAAGCTGCAATCCTGCGGGCCTTCCCACTCCGCGGGCGCGATGCGGAGTTGCGCGGGCAACTCGGCACTGAAGGGCAGCGCGTCCCAGTCGTCCAACTGGCCATCGATGTTCTTGGGTGTCTGTACCGCCGGAATGGTGTAGATGGTCTGGAGCATCGCGCTTGCGAGCAGCGGAATCTCGAAGGCTGGTTCGTGCGGGTCGGGCAGCACATACGTGAACGTGCCGAGTGCGGGCGCCAGGCCAGCCACCGGCTGGGGCTCCGCCGTGGCCAGGGTCACCGGCAGCGTTGCCGTCTCGCCCGCGGCTACGGTCAGGTCTACGGTGGCGGGGGTTATGGTCAGGGGCCCGGCGGTCTCGAAACTCCCGCGCACCTGCACCGGCACGTCGGCGGGATTACGCACGTGCAGGGTCGTCTCGCCGCTGAGGAAGGTGACACCTTCGACCGGCAGGGGGGCGATGGTGATCGCGTGGTCGGCCAAGTGCTCACGGGCATGTTCCGCGCGCACGTCGCGCGGCGCATCCAGGTCGAGCAGCACCTGCACTTCACTGCCCGCCTGCAACCGCGCATAGCCATAGGGTTGTGCCGGCCACGGCTTGTGTGGCTCGGTCTGATACCAGAACGCGGTCGAGCTGTAGAAGTCGCGGCGCGCCTGGCGCTCGCCGTCGACTTCCTGAAAGCCCGTGTGCTCGACCTCGAGCCGAAGCGATTTGCTAAACGGAACGGGGTCCGTGATGTGCCAGCGGTACAAGCTCGTGCGCCCGCCCGGTCCACCTGCTACGCGCGGCGCCCCGCTGTAGGCGCCCTGATGCGCACTCAGTCCACCGGCCGCGCCAAAGTAATCGGCCAGGCCCGTGCCGCGCAGCGTAGGGGCGTCGGCGCCGTCTACCCACCAGAAGTCGTCGCCCTCCGTAAAGACGCCGCCCGTCTGGGTGCGAATGCCCAGCACCGTGCCGGCGTAGTGGCCGCGGCCATGCAGGTCGGCCACCAGGTAGCGTGCATCAGCCGGCGGGGGAAAGGCCTGCCGATACATCGCATGGAAGTATGGCGTGTCCTCGGGCAGTGCCGGCACCGCCGTCCAGTCTACATGTGCGCTGAACGCGTCGACCGCGCGCGCGCCTTCGTTCGTCACGGTGATACGCGCGCGCTCGCGAAACGGCATGTGCCAGTAGCTCGTGCGTGCCGCACCGCCGCGTGCCGCGCGCACCGGCAACGATTCCAGCGGAACATCGAAGCCATGCGCCACGCCGAACAGGTCGCCCAGTGGCGCCTCGACCGAGGGGTGGGCCTCGCC
>CAYMLC010000534.1:0-2374 GCA_964390765.1 uncultured Nitrospirales bacterium | reverse complement strand
ATCTTGAGAACGGAACCTGCCTGGGCGGGGGGCGGCGATGCAACGGCCATGGTGAGAACCTCCAGCGACGTGTCTCTGTATAACCCGAGAGATTAACACACGGCCATGGGGCGCACAACGCATTGCGGTGATGCCTTAGCGCCCGTGGTGTAGCATGCGGCTAGCACGCGCCCCCTACAGGAAGCACTGGCCCTCGCCGCGGTACGTGGGTGCCTCGCCCACCACCTGGCCCTTCGACAGCAACAGCAGCGTGTTGAAGCGTTCGCACAGTTCGCCTGCCTTGGCATGGCGCATGAAGACCGGTGCCCCCAGGCTGAGCGCGGTCGGACCCTTGTAGACAATCGGGGTCTGCACTTCGCCGGCGCCCTCCTGCCCCAACAATTGCGCGCCCAGCGGCAGCCAGGGAACCGGCAGCTTATCGGGACCCGCCGCGCCACTGGCGATGTAGCCGCCACCATGGCAGGTGTAAATGGTGTCGGTTGGCTGGCGCACGATCTCGATGGCGAACCCGGCCGATGGCTGGTGCTTGAAGTTGTCGTAGTAGTCGAACAGTCCCGAGCAATAGAAGCCGCTGCCGACGGTCACCTCGGTCACGCAATCCTCCAGGATCGTGAACTCGACACTGCCGGTGCCGCCGCCGTTGACGAAGCGCAGTTCCGCACCTTCAGCGCGCAGCGCGTCGACCACTTCCTTGCGCCGAGCCGCGACTTCGCGGATGCTGCGGCGCTTGAGCGTGCGGATAACGGGACCCATCGCGCCGCGGCCGGGCTGCCGGTCCGAGAGCCCGGCGACCTGCGCCTCGTAGCCCATCACCCCGTCGAGGCGGACGTGCGGCGATTCCTGAATGGCGCGCCAGACGCGCACGGCCTGGTCGCCGGTGGTCACGCTCGAGCGGCGCACGCCGAAGTGCAGCCCGGGGTAGGACGAGGACATGTCGACGTCGATGCAGACGGGCAGCGTGGTGCCGGTCTCGGCCCCCAACGCCTCCAGGTACTCGACATGTTCTACGCTGTCGATCATGAGACACAGCGTCTTGCCGGCCTGCAGCGATTCGATGTACCGGCAATGCCGCAGTTCGCCCAGCACGGGATACGCGACCAGAATATTGTCGAAGCCGTGGTCCGCCAGAAAGACCGCCTCGCGCGCGCAGTAGGCCATGATGGCGTGGAAGTCGGGCGAGGCCGCCTGGATGCGCCGCAACATCTCGACACAGCGCACGGATTTTGACGCGATGGCGATCTTGCGCCCGCGCGCGCGCTCGAGTACGTGCTGTACGTTCTGGTCAAAGCGATCGAGATCGACGAAGGCAAAGGGCATCAGGCGCCCGGCGAAGGCGTCGCGGTAATACTCGTAGTCGGCGCTCATGGTGGGGCTCCCGCTGCTGGTGGCCCCGGCCTATAGCACCGCAAGAGGCGGCGGCGCAACGGGCATGGCGCCCGCTAGGCCGTCGGCAGGGCGGTGTAGTGCTGGGAAAGCGTGTTGCGAATTTCGGCGGCCGGGGCCACACATACCTCGATGCGCAATCCGGTCGCACGTTCGAGGTCTTCGATAGCGACCAGGTCCAGCGGATTCACCATGGCGACATGCAAGGTGTCGCCCTCGCGGCGCAACGGCAGGCACGTGTGCTGGGTCGCCAGGCGCTCGCTGACGAGGCGCAAGGCCTCGGGTTCGACCGACTGGTCGCTCAGATGGAGAAACGGTACGTTGGTCTGCAGCGCCAGCGCCTGGGCCACCGCCTCTTCACTGGCGTAACCCAACTCGATAAGCAGCGCGCCCAGGTGCTGGTTGGGCCGCTGGCGTTGCGACTCGAGCGCCTCTTCGAGTTGTTCGCGCGTGGTCAGGCCCGCATCGACCAGAATCTCGCCGAGCGTGCGTTTGCCCACGGGCCCGCGCAGCTTGATGGGTCCGTCCGGCGCGAGGCCCTCGGTCTGCGGCAGCGAAGCGCGCAAGTGCTCGGCCTCGCGTTCGGCATGCAGCAGGGCGTTCTTCGTCACCTCGAGTTCGCGCAAGGTCTCGGCCAATTGCTCGGCCAGCACGGCCTTGGTGCTGCGGCCACGCTCCTCCTTCAATTGCGCGTCGAGGGTGTTGGCGCGTTCTCGCTCCGACTGCAGCAGCGAGCGCAATTCTTCAATTTGTTCAGCGGGCAGGCGCGCATCACGCTCGCGCGTGAGACGCGCGGTATGTGCCTCGGCCTCGGCCAGCTTCGCTTCTGCCTCCGCGGTCCGGGCTTCGGCTGCCCGGGTGGCCTCGGCCACGGCGGCCTGTGCGGCGGTGTGGCCTGCCTCGGCATCGCGCAACTGCTGCGCGGCCTGCTCGGACTCCTGCGTCAGGCGCGCCACAGTGTCTTCCGCCTGCTGCACGCGTCGTTCCACCT
>CAYMLC010000533.1:0-2376 GCA_964390765.1 uncultured Nitrospirales bacterium | reverse complement strand
AGCCGTGCAGCAGGCCTACCTGGATGCCTTGACCCGCGTATCGGACGGCCTCAGCGTCGAACTCGAAGGGGTGCAATACCTCACCAGTGGCGCCAGTGGCAGCACAATGGGCAAATGGCCGCACGCCATGGCGGGCAAGAAGTATCGTCATCGTGATTTCGACCGGGATCAGGACGGACACTGGAAGAGCGGTATGCAGACGAGTGTCGTGCGGGACACGATCCTCGCTACGGCAAGCATTGCTGACATGTGGGTAATCCGCGAGGTCATGCAGCCCAAGGCGCCCGTGCACAACATGATGAAGTACGGCGAACTGTGGAAAGCCAAGGTGCTGCTGCAGATTCCACGTGATGAGCTCAACACGCGCATGGCGCGTATCTACGACCTGCACCACGCGGCCATTGATTTCGAGGGCGAGATGGAAGAGCTTGAGCGGCGCCACGATTTTGAGGTGCGCCGACGCGAGGCCGCACTCGACTTCAATACGCGCAAGGCGTCTGCAGAACTCGACCACAAGATTCGTGAGCAAAATCATGAACTCGACTGGGCGATTCGCAAGGCCGAGGCGGAACTGCGCCTTGCGCCCTTGCCACAGCCCACCTTCCACTTCATGAATAACTCGTATTGGTACGGCTATGGCCCAGCGGGCCATACCAATGTTGGCGGCGCTCATATCGAGATTGAGCTGCCGGAGTAGTTGCATCGCTATCGCGTGTGGCGCGGGGGCAACCGGTGTTGCTCCCGCGCCGCTGTACTCTAAGGTCATACGATGATGCGTGCCCTATCCCCTGCGTACTCTCTAATCCTGATTGGTGCAATCGCTCTTGGGGCCGCTGCGCAATCGTACCCTACGGGTGCAGACCACGCTCAGGGGGCGGCGTTTACGCCAGCCGTGGGGCATCCCTCCCCGGCATTGGACCCCGCACACGCGCACGCGACGGGGCTGTTCAGCGGGTCCGATGCACCCCAACCACGCACGCGCATGTTCATGTCGTTGCCCTTTGCCGGCGTCTTTGCTACGGGCGAGACCGCCGGTGTCGGGGCAACGGAAGTGCGGATACAAAAGCACCTGCGCGAAACCTACGGTGGAACTCACGCGACGGATGTGTACGCGGCACCCGCCCCCCCGCAGGCCGTCACCGAGACCGCTGCGGCCGCTACCCGCCTACAGGTCGAGGCACCGCAGTCAGGTGTCGCGCGGGGTCCGGAGGTTGCGCGTTCACAGGCGCAAGCCGCCGGGCTGCAGCCAAGCGCCCAGGCCGCAGAAGCCGTTCCTTCCGCGGCGCACACCTCGGCCCAAGCGGCCCACCTGCGCACGCGGGTCGTGCCGTCGGTACAGCAAGAAGCTGTTCGCGCCGTTGCTGCACGCCCGCAAGCCCAGCATGCGGCGCAGGGCACGGGCCCGATAGTGTCGTCCGCTGGTTCCGCGCAGCAGGCCTGGCAGTCCGGTAGTGGGGTGCAGGGTACGGGCGAGGGCACTGCTTCGGCGCCAGGCCGTGCGACCGCCACGACCTTGTCCGATGCGCAATCGAGCCAAACCTATAGCGCCACTTCACGCACTTCAGCACGGGCAGTCGTGGCTGGCACCGGTGCGGCAGCTGGTGTCTTGCGGCCGGGCCAGCGCAGCGCGGGCACGGCTTCGGCCAGCCATGCCTCCCCGGCGCAAGCACGCTACGAGGCGAGGCATCGGCGCAGCGCGCTCTTTCTCAGTGCCACGGCTTCGTCGGCCGATGAAGCATCTGCGGCAACCGGCGTTGGTGCGGTACACCGCAGCACGCGCGAGATGGCCCACACGGGACAGCCCGCCACGCAGGATGCCACGCAAGCCACGCGCGCATCGGGCGAAGCGACCGAATCGGGGCGGGTCGTCTCGACAGGGCATCTGGACCTGAGGCCAAGCGCCCGCGTGCCCGGGGATTCCACGGCGGCCACGGAATCAACTCGCCAGGGCAGTGCGCAACCCGTGGCCGTCGACGCCGGTCGGGGTGCCGCACACCGGAGTGCGCACCCGCACGGTCTGGCTGAGAACGGCCAGACGGTGGTGTCTGACCCTTCGGCCAACTAGTGGTCCCAAAGATTCTTCTTCGTCCGCCCAAGACACGGTTGCAAACGGCGAAGCGGACGGCACCGGCCCCTAACCCGTGCTGTACGAGGGCACCACTGCGGGTAGCGTTGCGCGCACCGCTAGGCTTAGCAACGGGTTAGCGGGCCGGGGCGCGCCGGAACAGCGGCGTGGTCAGGGTGAGGGGTGGCGCGTCGGGCGTATGCCAGGTGGCGGCGATGAAGAAGAGGCGGTCGGTGCTGCCGGCTGGCTGCACCTTGCCCGCGTAGTGGCCCGCGGGCTGGGCCAGCAGTGGTATCGCGCGCCAGCCAGAC
>CAYMLC010000532.1:0-2377 GCA_964390765.1 uncultured Nitrospirales bacterium | reverse complement strand
GTGTCGGAACCGCAGGCAGAAACCGCCGTGGAAGAGGCGCCGGAAACGGAGTTGGCCGAGATGCTGCCCGCGGCCCCGCACTATGGCGACGCGCGGCCGCTGGTCACGTGGCTGATGCTGCGGCGCCTCGGTGCGCTGGCGCTGAGTGCCCCTGCAGCAGATGCGCCTGCGGCAGATGCGCCAGCCGCAGATGCGCCTGACACGAAGCAAAGCACGGCCTCAAAGGATGCGAGCCCGGCCACCACCGCAGACCCCGGTGCGACCGCTTCCGCCACCTCGACCGTTGGCGCCGAGTCGGCCGCAACCGAATCGGTAGGGATCGAGCACCCGGCCTACGCGCGCGCACTCGACGAGATGCGCCTCTCCTCCGCCTGGATGCGCGAATGGTTCCTGGTGAAAAACATTGCGCGCGCCTTCGCCCAGCTGTCGGGCGACGAGTGGCGCGCCACGCAAGACGCCCACCTCGTGCGCGTACTGGCGGCGCACCTGCCCAAGGTCGACGCACTGTGCACGGAGTCGTGGGGGCCGCTGCTCTATGACCTGTTCAACGACCCCGACGTGCGCGCCTACACGCAGATGAACCAGTGGGGCGGCCGCGTATGGGTGACCAAGGAGCCGCTCGAAGCGATGCTGCGCGTGTTGCTGCGGGCCTGGGTGCTGGTGTACCAGCCCGAAGGGGCGGCAGGCGTCGACGCGGCAGCCGAGCGCTTCGAGGCGATTCAGGCGCTGCGCGAGGCCGCGGCCGACGCCGGCTACGACGTGGACGCCATGCTGGCGAGCCTCAAGTAGCGCGGCACAACCGAATGCTAACGCGGCGGCGCTACGGTGCCGCCGCTTTTTTTTGATGGACCTGAACCCCGGTCGCGCGGGCGTAAGCGCGGGCCGCCATGAATGCGGGTCAGACGCAGCGGAAGGAGTGCACCACAATGAACATGCGGTTTGCGGCGGGGCTTTGCGCGGGACTCTTGGCGGGCGCGGCACTGGCGGAACCCATCGTCATTGCGCACCGGGGCGCCAGCGGCTATCTGCCGGAACACACCTTGCCGGCCTATGCCGCGGCCCACGCGATGGGCGCCGACTACATCGAGCCGGACCTGGTGATGACGAAAGACGGCGTGCTCATCTGCCTGCACGACATCCACCTCGAAGGCACGACCAACGTCGAGGAGGTCTACCCCGGCCGCGCGCGCGAAGACGGCCGCTGGTATGCCGCCGATTTCACCCTCGCCGAAATCCGCCAACTGCAAGCGCACGAGCGCACGCCACGCCGCTTTCCACAAGACGGGGCGCGCTTCTTTGTGCCGACCTTCGCCGAAATGATCGAACTGGTGCAGGGCATGAACGCGGCAACCGGGCGCGAGGCCGGCATCTACCCCGAGCTGAAGGCACCCATGTGGCACGCGCTGCAAGACCTGCCGATGGAAGAGACCTTCCTCGCGGTGGTGCACGAATATGGCTACCGCGGGCCCGACGCCAAGCTCTTTGTACAGTGCTTCGAAGCGCAGCCCCTGCTGCGCCTGCGCGAGTTGGGCTGTGAATTGCCGATGGTCCAACTGCTGGGCAGCGCACTGTCTTACGCGACCATCAGCGCGAAGTACGACATCCCCAGCTACGCACAGGGACTCGGACCAAACAAGGGCATCATCGAGGCGGACCCGGGCTTTGTCGCGCGTGCACACGAGCAGGGCCTCGTCGTGCACCCCTACACCTTCCGCGCCGATGCCGTGGGCGAAGGCTACGACAGCTACGAAGACGAGGTGCGCACCTTCGTCGACAAGTACGGCATCGACGGCTATTTCACCGACCACCCGGACCGCCGCCCCTAGCGGCGACGGTCCCCACCGGCGCGGGTCGCGCGCTATTTCTCGATGGTGAACTCGTCGCGCAACGCACCCGCCATATCGAACGCGCGATAGTGCAACGAGTCGCCGTCGATGGTGATGTCGAGCACCTGATACGTGGACGTGTTCGTCATGCCCTTGGCGATGTAGTCGCGGTCGGACTGTCCGTAGTACTTCGTGCCCGATACCGACACCACATAGATGGTGCCTTCCGCGGGCGAGTCGACCGGCTCTTCACCATACATCGGCTGCGTGCGCAGGTAGGCGTGGTCGTGCCCCTGCATCACCAGGTCCACGTGATACGTGTCGTACAGCGTCGACCAGAAGCGGCGCACCTGGGGGTTGTCGCGGCGCGGCGCCGAGCTGTAGGCGGGGTGATGGTGCACCACAAACTTCCACGTCGCAGTTGTGTTGGCCAGTTGTTCTTCCAGCCAGTCGGCCTGGCGC
Source organism: uncultured Nitrospirales bacterium (assembly GCA_964390765.1). Classification (GTDB taxonomy): domain Bacteria; phylum Hydrogenedentota; class Hydrogenedentia; order Hydrogenedentales; family JAGMZX01; genus CAYMLC01. The sequence continues at coordinate 89 of CAYMLC010000532.1, read as the reverse complement.
ATCGGCGGCAGGTTACTGTCGAGCACAATGAAGATCGCGTTGCTGTATTCCAGCGTGTAGGCGCGCTCGGCCGAAATCTCGAACGGCTT
>CAYMLC010000531.1:0-2381 GCA_964390765.1 uncultured Nitrospirales bacterium | reverse complement strand
TATCGCGGGGTGCTCAATCTGTTGACCAATGCGGCCGACGCCGTGGCGCCGGGCACGGGCGCGGTGCGGCTGCTGGCGCGCGCTTCGAGCGATGGCGGCGCGAAAATCATGGTCGAAGACAACGGTCCCGGTGTGCCGGAGCATATGCGACAGCAGATATTCGAACCCTTCTTCTCGACCAAGGGCTCGCGCGGGACGGGGCTGGGCCTGGCGGTGACGCGCAAGAGCGCGCGCGAGCACGGTGGCGATGTGTGGGTAGAAGAGGCACCCAGCGGCGGCGCACGTTTCGTGATGTCGCTTCCGGGCGCGGGCACGACGGCGGCAGGCGACGATGAAGAAGCTTGAGCCGGGCCACATCAGCTATATCGCCGGCGCGATTGCGCTGGTCGTGCTGCTGCCCTTGTCTATCTGGTTCACAATCTCCAACACCGCGGCCACCATGCCCATGCTCGGCCGCGTGGTACTGGGCGGGTTCTTCGGCATCGTGGGCGCGGCCGTGGTGGCGTGGCTGGTCAACACGGTGGTGTTTGCCATTGTCGAACGCCGGGAAGTGCAGGCGGAGGCCGAGGCGGAAAGTGCCGCTCCGACCAAGCCGGAGAAGACGCACAAGCCGGCGGCCCCCCACGCAAAGCATCCTCCGAAGAAGAAAAAGAAGCGCAAGCGCCGGTGAGCAACCGCACCGAGACACGCCCCCATGCCTGAATTGTGGGACCTGGCGCGCTACGTCGAGGAGCACCCTGACGATCGCGAGCAGCGCTGGCGGCTGGCCAAGAAGCTGTACAACGCGTGGGAGTACCGGCTGGCGCTCGAGCACCTGCAGATTCTGCGTACCGAGTTCAGCGAACGCGTGAACATCGCGCGCTATCTGGCAGCGACGTATTACCGGCTGGGGCGCTATGGCGAGGCCCAACGCGAACTGGAGCGTGCGATCGAGACGTGGCCGCACGAGGTGGGCCTGCGCGAACAACTGGGCCGCGTGCTGGAGGTGGCCGGCGACCGCAAGGAAGCCATGCGCGTCTGGGAGGAGGTGCTGGCGCTCGATGCGCACCACCCCATCGCCGACTCGGCCATCCGGCGGCTGAAGGCCGGAGAAGACGAGACACCGGAAGGCGAGTTGCATCTGGGCAGCAGTGACAGCGGCATGAACCTGTTGCCCGGGCGTGTGTGCCAACAGTGCGGCGCACAAAACGGTGAGGACCTCGAAGTCTGCTGGCAATGTGGTGCGCCCTTGTTCAGCGTGCGGCCGCGCGCGCGCGGGGGTGGACTCTTGACGCCGACGGGCCAGACGCGTGTGCCCCCCGAGCAACTGAATCTGGTGGCGGGGCTGGTGTCGGTCGGGCTGGCGGCAGGCACCGTCTATGGCGTGCTGGACTACTGGCTGAATCACTGGCAGGCGCAGGACTATATCGCCACGGTGGGCGACCTGTACTGGGCAGGTTTTTTCTGGACGCGGGTAGCGCTGACCGCGCTCATTTTCATCTTGTGGCCGGTGGCGATCGGCGTGGCGCTGCAGGTGGTGAACCGCGGCGTGAAGCCACCCAGTGTGCCTGCACTGACGGGGCTGGTACTGGCGGGGATTGTGGCGTTGTCGGCGTGGTTGCCGTCGGGCCCGGTGCTGTACGCCTTGGCGGGCACACTGCTCATCAGCTTCGTGCTCATTGCGTCGACCTATCGCCTGGGCTGGAAGCGGGGCATCGCCGCGTGGGCCGTGCATGCCGTGGTGCTGCTGGGCACCTTGGGCATCGGTTTGTGGGCGCTGGAATCCTGGCAGCTCGATCGCCCGCTCAACCCGATCGCCGAGGTGCCCGCCATCACGCGTGTGGCGCAAAGCCATGACCATAGCGAAGCCCCCGTGCAGCGCTTGGAAACGGTGTCGTTCCCCTTCGAACATACGCTGACCCTGCGCGATACGGGTTCGGAGTGGATTCACGCGCGCGCCAGCCAGGTCGCGCTGCGGGTGGCGCTGGTCGGCCCGTCGGTGGGTGCCCGCTACGAGCTGATCAATGCGGACGGGACCACCGCATTCTTCCACCGGCTCGACCGGGAGCCACTCGAGACCACGGTCCGGCTCGTGCCGGGCACGACCTATCGGGCGGTGCTGACCGCGCCCCGGGCCGAGCGTGCCGCGATCGCCTGCGCTGGCGTACTAGTGCTGGCCGAGACGGCTGCGCCCGCCACGGAAACCGCGCGATAACCTGTTGCCAGGCGCGTTGCGCCAGCGGCTGCCGGCCCGCCCGCTCGGCCTCGTGTGCCACCGACCACCAGAGCGTGCCGGTGTCGTCACCCCGCAGGGCGCTGGCATAAGCGGCCAGCGCCTGCGCCGATTCGCCGCGTGCCGCATGCCAGTGTCCCCGTGCGCGCCAGGCATCGGCCCCGATGAA
>CAYMLC010000530.1:0-2383 GCA_964390765.1 uncultured Nitrospirales bacterium | reverse complement strand
GTAGGGCTGCGAGATGGTCTGGCCGTGGCCTATGGGCAGGGGGCGGTCTTCGTAGGCGGCGTCTTGCGTGTCGCGCGGCACGAAGAGGTGGCGGGGCACAGTGTGCATGGCGGCGAGCACGGCGGTCGCGTTGATGCCGCGCGCAGCAATCTGGGTGCGCACCATCTCGGCGCGGGCCGCCTGGGGTGAGGGGGGCACGCGCGTTGGCCTAGTAGCCGGCGAGCAGAATGCGCACCAGCCAGAGCGTAGCCAGCGTAGCAATGGGCGCCCAGTCCATCGGCCCCATGGGGGGCAGCACGCGGCGGAAGAACTGCAGCGGGGGTTCGGTAATCGCAGTGACCACACGCATCGGGCGGTGGTAGGTGTCGACTTCGAGGTAGGGCGACAGCCAGCGCAGCAGCACGGCCATCATATAGAGCGTGATGATCACGCCGATGGTGCGCAGCAGCATGGGGGAGATGGGGGTTATGGTGGTTTCAGTCGGGTCCATGCGCAGCATTCGCCAGTGGAAGACGGTAGAGCGCGCAGTGCTCGGCGCTCTGTGGCTTGAGGCGGCTCTCGTAGAGCACGGCCTCGCTAACGTGGCTGGACCCTAACAGCGCGTCTTCCGCATGCGCAAGCTGTTCGGCCACGGGGCCGGCGCCCGGCGCGATACGGCCCAGGGTGACATGCGGGGTGTAGGGGAGGGCATCGACGCTGATGGCGTGCTGCGCCAGCACCTGTGCGGTTGCGGTGTGCAGTGCGGCCAGGCAGTGCGCAGGGTCATCGATACCGGCCCACAGCACGCGCGGGCGGCGGCTGTCGGGAAAGGCTCCGGTACCGCGGACAGCGATGCGGGCGGCGTGCACGCGCAGGATGGCCGGGGCGAACCGGGGGGCGAGCCGGGCCGGTGCGTCGTTGGCGATGTCGCCGAGAAAATGCAGCGTGATGTGCAGGTTCTCGGGTGGCGTCCAGCGGGCACGCACCCCGGCGGCATACCACTTCGCCTGGAGTGCGGCGCAGGCATCGCGTACCGCGGCGGGTAGCGGCACCGCCAGAAACGCGCGCATCAATCGTCCCGCAGCGTGCGCCAGGCTTCGTCGTCGGCACAGACGGCCGGGATACCGATATCCGCAACGATGAGGTGGCCAAGATAGGGCTGGGCCGCGGCCAGGCGAAAACCGGTCTTGGGAAACTGAAAGGTGACGGTCGCCTGTGCGCGAACGGCGGCGCCCAGGACTTCGCCCGTGTCGGCGTTGAGGCCGCTGGGCACATCGACGGCCACGGTGGGCGCCGCGGGCCAATGGTCGATGGCGGCGCGGCTGCGGCCCCGCACTTCGCCGCTGAGTCCGGTACCCAGCAGCGCATCGACCACGGTGCCGCAGTCGCCCAGTTGGCGCACGGCGCTGGCGGCCCTTTCCTCGTCGGGCGCCTCGACGACCTGCCCGCCCAGCCGCCGGTAGGCTTCCATGAAGGTGCGGCTGTCGCCGGTCACTTTCTCGCGCTCACCCACCAGCACGACGCGCGTCTGCAGGCCGGCGAGAAAGGCAAGCCGCGCGACGACGAAGCCGTCGCCCCCGTTGTTGCCCGTGCCGCACACGATGCCGACGGGTTCGGCGGCGACCTCGTGGAAGACGGCGGTGCCGGCGTTGTTCATCAGGACGGCGCCGGGAATGCCCAGTTCTTCGATGCAGCGCCGGTCGGCGCGCCGCATCTGCGCCACGCTCACGTAGGTGGTGGTCTTTATGACGGGTCCCCCTCGATGCGCACGGCATCGCGCCACCCGGCCAACTGGGCCTGCTGCGAAGCCTGCAGCACGTACAAGTCGTAACGGCCGGTAGGCGCACCGTTGAGGTCGAAGTGCGCGGTCAGCGCGCCGTTTGCTGCGCGCCGCACCGCGTTCGCCAGCAGGCGCTGGTCTCCCTGCACGAGGGCGACGGCGACATTGGGCCGCAGCCCTTCGCCGATGATTTCGATGGCGACGGCGCTCCCGGCGGGAACGCGGTTGGGCTTTATGGCCGCCAGGCACCGGCTGGGCCTGTCGACGCGTGCGCCCGCCGTTACGAGGGCGGCCGTCTGGCGTGCGGCGTCTGCACAGGAAATCGGATTGCCGGCAATCAGCAGGGTCGGCCCGTGGGTCATGAAGGCGGCGTCGCGCAGGGGCAGCAGCCCGGTAATGCGGTTGCCCTGCAGGCCGAGCACCCGCAGATCAGACAGGGCCGCGAGCGGCGCGATGTCCTCGACCAGATTCTGGTCGAGATAGAGGCGTTGCAGCGTGGGGATGTTCGCGAGCGGGGCGACTGTGCGGATGGCGTTTTCGCGCAGGTCGAGGTGCGTCAGCCGGCCGGCGCCGGCCAGTGCGGCGACCTGGCCGATGCCGTTGCCTGCTGCTTCCAGCCAGGCG
>CAYMLC010000529.1:2058-2383 GCA_964390765.1 uncultured Nitrospirales bacterium | reverse complement strand
GCCTGGTCTCTTGCGCCGTGCCGGCGCGCCTGGTCTCTTGCGCCGTGCCGGCGCGGTTGGCCCTTTGCGTCATATCGGCGCGGTTGGCCCCTCCACGCTTGGCCCCTCCACGCTTGGCCCCTCCAGCCTTGGCCCGCCGCGCTACATCAGCCGCCGCTCCTTCAGGCTGACAAAGCGCCCATCGCCGAAGACCACATGGTCGAGCAGCGGCACCCCCAGAAGGGTGCCCGCGTCGGCCAGCGTCTGGGTGAGCGCAATGTCCGCCGTGCTGGGCTCGGGGTTGCCGCTGGGGTGGTTGTGGCACACGATCAGGCCCGCCGCCCCC
>CAYMLC010000529.1:0-2048 GCA_964390765.1 uncultured Nitrospirales bacterium | reverse complement strand
TGGCGAAACACATCGCGCGGGGCCGCCGCGGTGCCCGTCAGGCCGCCCCGGCTGATGTCGATCGTCTTGAGCACCTCGTTCTTCACGTTGAGCAAGAGCGCCTTGAAGTGTTCGACCTCGTACTCCTTGAACGGCTGCATCAGCAGGTCGGCCACGTCCTGCGCGCAGCGGATGCGCACGCGGGCGCCCGCCGTGTGTGCGGCCAGCCGACGCCCCAGCTCGAGCGCCGCCTGCAGTTCGATGGCCTTGACCCGGCCCACGCCCCGCACCGTCTGCAACTCCTCGAGCGAGGCGCGCGCCAGACCGCGCACATCGCCAAAGCGCTGCAGCAGCCGCTCGGCCAGCGCCACCGCGCCCTCGGCCCGCGTGCCCGTGCGGAAGATGACGGCCAGCAACTCGGCATCGCGCAGGGCCGAAGCACCCAGGTGGCCCAGCCGCTCGCGCGGCCGCTCGTGTGCCGGCATGGCCGCCATGGCCGAGACACCCGGTACCGGCAGGTCTACCCCCGCGCAGGGCCACGCAGCGCGTGCCGCCTCACCGGCCGCCGGTCGCACCTGGCTGCCCGGGTGCGCCTGGCCTTCCGGGCGCGCCTGGCTGCCCGGGTGCGCGTGGCCTTCCGGTTGCGCCTGGTTGCCCGGGTGCGCGTGGCTTTCCGGGTGCGCCTGGTTGACCGGTTGCGCCACCGCCTCTTCCGCGGCCCATGCCGCCTCACGGGTATGCGTATAGACCATGCGTCCCTCCCCTGCGATGTGGCTCCCTGTCGCGGAACACGCGCGGAGCCCTTGCGCAGCACCCCGCAGCGCGCAGCACCCCGCAGCGCCCGCTGCCTGAGCGCCCGGACCGATACCGTCCGGACCCCCTCTTGCGTCCTGTAGACGTGCCGCCTCTAGGGTTTCTTTCCCCCTACTACGCGCTGTTTGCCTGCCAGGTCGCGTTCCACCCACACGCCTTCAAAACCGGCGGCGGCGAACAGTCTCGCCACGGCTTCGGCCTGGGCATCGTCGATCTCCACGGCCAGCACGCCCCCCGGGGCCAGCCAACGCGGTGCCTCGGGCACCAGGCGCCGAATCAGCGCCAGGCCATCGGCGCCCGCCACGAGGGCGGCGGGGTCTTCAAAGTGGCGAATCGTCGGCGGCAACGCGTCCCACGCGCCGGCGCTCACATAGGGCGGGTTGGCGGTAATCGCGTGAAAGGGCCGCGTCGTGGGCGGGAGCGCGGCAAACAGGTCGCCCAGGTACACCGGCAGGCCTGGCGATAGGTGGGCGGCGTTTTCGCGCGCGAGGCGCACCGCGGCGGGGCCGGCGTCGGTCGCGCTGATGTGGGCGCAGGGCAATGCATGGGCCACAGCCAGCGCCACACAGCCCGTGCCCGTACACAGATCCAGCAGGCGCGGCGGCGATCCGGTATCGGACAGCGTTTGCAGGTGCGCCACCGCGCGGTCCACCAGCAGTTCGGTCTCGGGCCGCGGCACGAGCACCGGGGCGCGGCAGCGCACCTCGATAGCATGAAAGCCCCAGTGCCCCAGGAGGTAGGCCACGGGCTCGTGTGTGGCGCGCCGCGCCAGCAACTCCTCATACCCGGGTGCCTCGGGCGCCGTGTGCAGACGCGCCAGCAACGCTCCGCGTGAGCAGCCCAGCGCGTGGGCCAACAGGTATTCGGCATCCAGCCGGGGGGTATCGCTTGTGGGGCTTAGGCGCCGCGTGGCCGCGGCCAGGCGCTGGGCGATGGTGGGCGCCATGCCGGCGGCGGGTCGCTAGGCGGATTCGGCCATGCGGGCGGCACGGTCGGCCGCAACCAGCGCATCCACCACGTCCTGCAACTCGCCCTGCATGATGTTCTTCAGGTTGTACAGGGTCAGGTTGATGCGGTGGTCCGTCAGGCGGTTTTCAGGGAAGTTGTAGGTGCGCACCTTGCCGCTGCGGTCGCCCGTGCCCACCTGGGTGCGGCGCGTGGCCGAGCGCGCGCTCTCTTCTTCTTCCTGGCGTATCTTCAGCAGGCGCGAGCGCAACACGCGCAGGGCCTTGGCCTTGTTCTTGTGCTGGCTCTTC
>CAYMLC010000528.1:0-2391 GCA_964390765.1 uncultured Nitrospirales bacterium | reverse complement strand
AGACCTTGTAGCGGCCCGAGGTGGGCACCATGCGGATGTTCTCGCGAATCTCGCGCACATCGTCGACGCCGTTGTTACTGGCGCCGTCGATCTCGATCACGTCGATACTGGTGCCGCGGCCGATGGCCACGCAGTTCTCGCAGGTGCCGCAGGGTTCCGGGGTGGGCGCGTCGCTGCTCTGGCAATTGAGCGACTTCGCCAGGATGCGCGCGGTCGTGGTCTTGCCGATGCCGCGCGAGCCAATGAACAAGAACGCATGCGGGATACGCCCCTGCGCAATGGCGTTCTTCAGCGTGCGGGTCACATGCTCCTGGCCCACCACGTCTTCAAAACGCTGTGGCCGCCACTTGCGCGCCAGGACTTGATAGCCGTTCTCAGCCATGGGCTTTTGCGTATCGACTCTCGGGTAGGGGCTCGGGCATCACCGGAGGACGTACGCGCGCTGCGCGCGGCCGCCTCTGTCCCCACGTCCGAAGCGGCGGCTCTGGCCAGGCACCCCTGCAGCACACGGACGAACCAACTGCGGCTGCTTCCTCTCGGACCTGACCGGGTTCGCCGGTCGCCCGTTGAGCAGGACCCGACCGTCAACACCGTCGCTTCGTACGTGGAGACAGACGGCGCACGTGCGGCGCGTCAGCTACGAAGCGTAGCACACGCCGGCGTGTACCCGCAATGAATCGCCCGGACGCAACCTGCTCATTGCGCGGCGGGGTTGGCTAGAAATCTACCGACTTTTCATAGAATAACACGCGAGATTTGTCCGGGGAAGGCGTATATTGGCCGGGGAGGTCCGTGAACGTATGATAAATATGCACCTGACTGCGAAGCACCCGGTGGCAGCTGCCACGTGGTTCGCCTGCACGCTGCTGGCCGGCATCCTCTTGACGCCGGGCCTGGCCACGGCAGGTTTCGACGACGCCGACTTTGGCGATGCACCCGATGGCGCCACCGGCCAATTCGGCGAAAATGCAGGTGCCTACCCCTCGCTGTTTAGCACCACCAACGCGCCGACCCCGGGCTTCAGCCGCGGACCCTTCCATCTGGACATCAGCGGTCCGCGCCTGGGCGGCGAGGTGGATATCGAGGGCGATGCCCTGGTCGTCAACCGCGACCAGTTCGACGACGGCTTCCGCGGCTTTACCTTCGTGGTCACCCAGATTCCCGTGCCCACCTATATCGCCTGGGAAGTGACGGTGCCCCTGGGCACGGCGCCCGGCACCTACTTCCTGAATGTGGCGGCCGACCTGAACCAGGATGGTGAATGGTCGCAGTACGTCGACCCCATCGCCGGCGTTATTCCAGAGTGGGTCGTGCAGAATGCGCCCATCAACGTGCCGGCCGACATCGCACCCGGCACCTCGCGCGTGCTCAACTTCGGTCCATTCGGCTGGGGCAGCGGCCTGCTGTTCGCCTATCCCACGTGGTTTCGCGGCATGCTCACGCAGCAACAAGTCAGCACCGCGGTCTTTGCGGCAACCGGCTGGACGGGTGCCGGGCCAAATGTGGGCTATGCCGTCGGCGAGACGGAAGACTATTTCTGGCGCGGCTACGGCCGCGGCATAGCGCCCGGCGGTGGCGGGGGTGTGGGCGAAGGCGAAGGAGCGCTCGAAGGGGAAGGCGCCAGCGAGGGCATGACCGAGGGTGAAGGCGAGGGCGGCGGCAACCCGTGTGAAAACGTGTTTATCCGCTGGCTGCCCCGCACGGTCTTTCTCGACGACGACGGTACCCGCTTCTGCATATACGTGTGCAACGAGAGCGACCAGGATGTGAACGTCACCATCGGCTGGGTGCGGCAAGACGGTGACCCGGTCGACGTGGCCCAGGACCCACCCGTCGTCGAGATTCCCGCGGGCGAGTGCGCGTGGGTGTGTTTCGAGGCGGACTGGGCGATGGACGGTACCAACCGCAGCGCCCGCTATCGCGCCTTTATCGAGTGCGGCCCCGCCGGAAAGACCCTCCTGCCCGACCCGTTGATGGTCGACATAGAATTCGCCGAGTCGAGCGGCGAAGACCCGGAACCCGTTGTGGTGACGGCGCCCAGCGGCGCCACGCTGGGCACGGAACAGGACGCCAACGTCGCCGACTTCGAGACGGGCGATGGCGTGCCGGCACTGGTCAGCATTCCCGAAGCGTCCATCCCTGACCCCACATCTCTCCTGTTCGATGCGAAAGGCGCCCAATGTCCGAAGCCTACCCAGGTCGTGACCGCGGTGCAGGTGGTGTTTCCCAATGTGCCCGCCACCCCGGCGTTGCTGCAGTTGCCCTATGACCCCGCGCTCCTGGCCGCGCAAGGGTTGACCCCTGAGTGCCTGTTACCGGTGGTCTACAACGAAGGTTTAAATGTCTGGGAAAATTTCGGACTGCCGCAAGGCACAGATGCCGACCTTGCGC
>CAYMLC010000527.1:0-2392 GCA_964390765.1 uncultured Nitrospirales bacterium | reverse complement strand
GATCGAGCGCGGGCGGCAAGGGTGCAGGGGGCGTATAGCGCTGGTAGAAGGGCAGCACGAGCGCCGTCGGGCCACCCGGCTGGGGCGCATCGCGGCGCGCGGGTTCGGGGACACCGGCCAGCAGTTCGCGATACGCGAGGTGCGCATAGTAGTCGCCCATGCTGTTCACCGAGGCCAGCGCATAGTTGAGCCGGGAACGAAAGAGCTTGCCCGCGGCCGCATCGATCGCGGCACAGCGGTACAGGCCGTAAGGGCCATAGCGGCTGTCCGGGTAGCGCGTGCCGAGCAGGCGCCATTTTTCATAGGCCGCTTCGTTGCGGCCCCCGGCTTCCAGCGCCTCGGCCTGATGCAGCAGCGCGTTGTCGGCCCGGAAATGGTTGGGGCAGCGCGTCTCGATGAGGTGGTAAACCGCGGTGGCATTGCGCGTGTCCCCCGCCTCCTCATAGGCCTGCGCGACCCACCACAGCGCTTCGCCCGTGGGAATCGTGTCGGGCAGGTGGATGGCCATCAGACCGGCGATTTCGTAGGCGCGGGTGTAGTCGTCATTCAGTATCGCGCGGCGCGTGGCATAGAAGAGCCACGCCTGCAGCCACAGGTTGGCGCGCAGCGCGGTGACCGGCACCGGCGGGGCATCGGCCTGGGTGGGCCAGCGGCGCATGAGCGCCACAATCCCGTCGACCGAATCGACACCCAGCAACTGGCCGGCGCGGCCGAAGCCCTCGCGCTCGAGTGCCGCGCCCGCCTCCGTCACATTGCCGGAGCGCAGGAGACCGATGATGGCCGCGGCGCGGTCTTCGGCTTCGGGCGAGCGAATGAGTTCGCGTGCGGCGGCGCGGCGCGTGCTGATCCACCAGGTGGTGTCGGTAATGCGGCGGTAATAGCGATAGCCCTGCGCCACGTGGCCCGGACTGGCGATCAGGTTTTCGGCCTGCGTGCGGGCAAAGGGCTGCAGCCACCAGGCTTGCGGGTCGAGTCCCAGCCCCGCGGTGAGGCGCGGCGCGGCTTCGGCGTGGCGCCCGCGGTCGTGCAGCAGCTTGCCCAGGTGCGCTTGCGCCATGCGCGTCCATGGGCCGGTGGGCTGCCGCGCGATGACCGCCTGATACGTGGCGATGGCCGCGTCCGTCTCGCCGAGCAGGGCCTGGCAATAGGCGATGCGTACCTCTGCATAGGGCCGCAGCGCCGGGTCGCGTTCGGCGGCAATGCGAAAGGCGGTGATGGCGTCGGTGAATTGGCGTGCGTCGCGCAGGGCGTGCGCCCGTTGATACGCGGTGGCACCGTCGAAAGAGGCCGCCACCAGGGCCGCGGCGGCGAGCAGGCTGAAGGTCACGTTGGGACTGCTCCACGACTTCGAGCACATCGCACTCGGTCGGTGCGGAGCGTATCAGGATTCCGGCAGGCGCACAACGGGCGCCAGGTAGGGCGCCAGCCGTTCGCGCACGGGCGCGAGGGCCGGCTCGTGGAAGCGGTTGTCGAATTCGTGCGGGTCGGTGGCGAGGTCGAAGAGCGCGTTCCAGCCCGCCCGTTGCGACGCGATGAGCTTGTAGCGGGCATCGCGCACGACGGCTGAGTCGGCGCCGTCCTGCGCGCGCACCACGCGCCGCGGCCAGAGGGTGCGGGCATCGCGCAGACGCGCGGCAAAGCTGCGCCCGGTGGCGTTGGGCAGGCGTTCGGCCCCGGCGATATCGAGCAGGGTCGGGGCGAGGTCGGGCAGCTCGAGGAAGGCGTCGTCCTCTTCGCCGCGCCGCTGGTCGCCGAGACCGGCAAAGAGCAGGGGCACCCGCAGCACGCTCTCGTAGGGGCGCGCATGGCCGGTAAACAGCAGCCCGCGCTGGCCGAGGAAGTCGCCGTGCGCACTGCAGAAAACCACGAGGTTGTTGGTGCGGCCCCGGCTCGTGAGCGTCGCCAGGATGCGGCCGACCTGCGCGTCGAGGTGGCTGATGCTGCCCAGGTAGTGGGCGAGCACGCGGCGCATGCGGGGCTCGGTCATCGCGCGCGGATCGAAGTGGGCGCCGGGCCCGCAATCTTCTTCGGCCACCGGCAGGCGAAAGCCCGGCGGCAGCGCCAGATCCGACGCCGGGTAGAGCGCATCCCACGGGGCGGGCGGGTCGAAGGGATGGCGCGGTTTCGTGAACCCCACCCACAGGCAGAAGGGCTCGCGCGCGGACTGCAGCCAACGCACGGCGCGGTCGCCGGTCCAGGTGGTCGCGTGGGCCGACTCGGGCAGGGACGCACGCAGCGCGCCCAGGCTGCGGTGGTAGGTGGCCGGGGCGGCATCGCGCGCGACGTGGTCCCACACATCGACCTGGTTTTGCAGACCCTGCGCCGCCAGCCAGGCGTGGTAGTCATCGTGTTCGCGGCCGGGCAGCGTCGGCTCGCAGCGTTCGATATGCGC
>CAYMLC010000526.1:505-2395 GCA_964390765.1 uncultured Nitrospirales bacterium | reverse complement strand
ACCGCGACCGTACGAAGCATCCGCTGCGTGGTGTGGCGGAACGCTGGAGTGTGGAGGCCAACGCGGCCTTGATGCAGCGCCTGTTTCCGGACCTGTCGCAGGTAATTGTGGTGGGCTCCGACACGCTGACAAACAGCATCAACCGCGAGAGTGTGGAGCAGCGGCTGCAGGCGGCCCTGCCCGAGGTGGCGGTGCGCCTGCATTTCGGAGCGGAGTTCGAGGGCCTGCAGCCGTTGGTGCAGCAACGCAGCGGCACGACGGCACTCTTGCACCTGGGCATTTTCCGCGACCCCGACGGCCGCTGGCACAGTGTGGCCGAGGCTTCGCAACGCCTGGCCAGTGCCGTGAACGCGCCCATGTTCGCCGTGGTCGATAACTTTGTGACGCCGGAAGTGGTGGGGGGCGTGGTGGTCGACAGCAAGGCGCATGGGCGCCTGGCCGCCCAGTTGGCGCTGGCCACGCTGCGCGACCCGGCGTCGACGGCCGAGCGGGTCTTCACGTCTACGCCTTCGAAGACGCTGCTGCACCATGAGGCGCTGGAGCGCTGGCAAGTGAACCGCGCGCTCTTGCCCGATGACGCGGTGGTGATCGGTGCGCCGGTATCGTTCTTCGAGCGGCACCGCGAACCGCTGTTCTGGGGCGGCGTGATTCTGGTGTTGCAGAGTTTCGGGCTGGGCCTGCTGGCGCTGTTCACGGCGCGCACGCGGCGCGCGTACAACCAGTTGCACCTGAGCGAGAAGCGCTACAGCACGCTTTTTACCGCGTCGAAGGACCTGATCCTGGTGACGGCGATCGAAGACGACGGCGAAGGCGGCACCTTTCTCGAGGTGAACCGCACGGCCTGCGCGCGGCTGGGCTATACGCGCCAGGAGATGTGGGACATGGAGCCGCGCGACCTGGTGGACCCGACGCAGCACGCGCTGCTGGATACGATGCACCAGCGTGCCCAGCTCGAGGGCCAGGCGCTGTTTGAGGTGACCGTGAAGCCGCGCGATGGCGAGCCGTTTCCGCTCGAGGTGATGGCCACGCGCACCGATTATCTGGGCACACAGGCAGTGCTTGCCGTGTGCCGCGACCTGAGCGAGCGCCATGCGGCCGAGGCGGCGGTGCGCACCAGTGAAGCGCGGTTGAGCGTGGCGCTCGAAGCCACGCATGCGGGGCTGTGGGACTGGGACCTGACGCGGAACCGCGGTTACTTCAGCCCGGCGCTATTCGAGTTGTTCGGCTATCCCACGGGCGGCTTCCCCGTGACCTACAGCGGTTGGCGTGAGCGTGTGCACGAAGCGGATCGCCGGGCGATGCGCGGTATTCTGCGCCAACTCATCGCGGGCGAGATCCCCAGCTTCGATGTCGAGTTCCGGTTCCGCTGTGCCGATGGTTCGTACAAGTGGGTGTTGGGGCGCGGGCGCGCTGTGGACCACGACGGCAGCGGGCGGCCGCGCCGCATTATCGGCACGCTCATCGATATCGACGAGCGCAAGGAGGCGGAGCAGGAGCGCGAGGGGTTCGAGCGGCAGGTGCAACAGGCGCAGAAGCTGGAGAGCCTGGGTGTGCTGGCGGGCGGCATTGCGCACGACTTCAACAATCTGCTGACGGGCATTCTGGGCAATGCCGAGCTGGCCGCGCGCCGGTTGAATGGGCAGCCGGTGGCGCGCAACATCCGCCAGATTCAGGATGCCTCGATGCGCGCGGCGGAGTTGTGCCGTCAGATGCTGGCGTATTCGGGGCGCGGCGCCTACCAGGTGGAACCGCTGGAACTGAACGGCGTGGTCGAGCAGATGGCGAATCTGCTGCGTGTGTCGATCAGCAAGAAGGCGGAACTGTATCTGCAACTGGCGCCGGTGTCGCCGCCGGTCGAACCTCCGGATCCAGGATCGCCGCCGTCGGCAG
>CAYMLC010000526.1:0-495 GCA_964390765.1 uncultured Nitrospirales bacterium | reverse complement strand
GTGTCGCCGCCGGTCGAGGCGGACGTGGCGCAGTTGCGCCAGGTGGTGATGAACCTGATCACCAATGCGTCAGATGCGCTGGGCGAGGCACCGGGCACCATCACACTGATGACGGGTGCACGCGCGTTTGGCGCACACGAGGCGGGCAACTGGTTTCCGAATGCGCCGGTGCCGGGGCGCACCTATGCCTATCTGCAGGTGGCGGACACGGGCTGCGGCATGGATACGGAGACGGTGGGGCGGATGTTCGAGCCGTTCTTCAGCACGAAGTTCACGGGGCGCGGCCTGGGGCTGGCGGCGCTGTTGGGCATCGTGCGCGCGCACCAGGGTGCGGTGGCGGTGGACAGCAAACCGGACGCCGGCACGACAATTCGGATCTTGATGCCGCTGAGCGACAAGCCGTTGCCGGCGCCCGCCCCGAGTGATGAGCCGATTGTGTGCGCAGTGCCGACGGGGGGCGGCCCGGTGCTGGTGATCGACGATGAATCCACCGTG
>CAYMLC010000525.1:1100-2396 GCA_964390765.1 uncultured Nitrospirales bacterium | reverse complement strand
TGTGAAAGTCGAGCAGCGTCTGCCGCACCGTCGGGCGATAGCCCGTCTCCTTCGCGCGCTCCATTGTCCACAGCGACTGAAACGCGCCAATGTCGATCGGCGCCGGCATCCAGCCCATCAGGCTTAAGAGAAACGTCACGCCCGCCAGGTTCCACAGCTCGCGTTCTGTCGGTACCGCAGGTGCTTCGGCGCCCGCAGCCGCCACGCTCACCGCGATGAGCGTCGAGATCGAAAGCGTCAGCACCAGGCCCTTCACGAACTTGTCGAAGGCCGCATAGTGCCCGACGAGCAGTAACACCACACACACGCAGACGATCACGGCGGACAGGCGGAACACCGTCAGTTCAATGCCCAGCACGGTGTCGATCCCGATGAGGTTGCCCGCGAGCCCAGCCGTAATTACGGTCAGCACCGCGATATTCAGCACCCCGCTTATCAGCGATATGCCCAGATACAGCGCCAGCCACCCCTTCGACATGCGCCGGTACCCCATCAGAAAGCTCTCGCCGGAAGCCGCGGTATAGCGCTGCACAAATTCGAAAAAGGGGTACTTGAACAGGTTGACCAACACAATGGCCCACAACAGCGCGAAGCCATAATCGGCGCCGGCGCGCGTGCTCTGCACCAGGTGTGACCCGCCAATCGCCGCGCCCGCAAAGAGAATGCCCGGCCCGAGCGTCAGCATAAACTGATGCAAGGCGCCTCGGCTGGTTGTACGCATAGCTGCCCTTCCTGCCGCCTGTCCCAGGCGAGAACATAACAAAGCCGGGGTGCCGCTCGCATTGGGTTCACCCGCGTGTGTTACCCTGCGTCCCTTTGAGCAAGAGGGAACCGCGCCATGCCGCAGCACATCGCCCAACCCACCATCGTCGAGGCCGCCGGCAATGTGCCCAAGACCATCCGCGAGTACGTGGGCCGTGTAAACACCGGCGCCGAGAATATCAGCATCGCCCACATGACCAGTCCTGCTGGCTGGGAAGAACCCGGACAACGGCCCGAGTTCGACGAATACACGCTGGTCTTCCGGGGACGCCTGGAAGTCGCCTGTGAGGATGGCACGCTGCTCAACATTGAAGCGGGCCAGGCCGTGCTGGCGCGCGCGGGCGAGTGGGTGCAGTATCGCACGCCCGACGGCGCCGACTATATCGCCGTTTGCCTGCCGGCCTTTTCGCCCGGCACCGTAAACCGCGACGCCTGAAGACCCGTGCTGCGGCGCGCAACCAACCCAAGCAACCACCCCAAGCAACCAGTAACCAGGAGATAAGAAACGATGACCAGACCCGACACCAAAGTCGT
>CAYMLC010000525.1:0-1090 GCA_964390765.1 uncultured Nitrospirales bacterium | reverse complement strand
AGTCGTGGGCGTGGGCTCGCCCATTGTGGATGCACTCGCGCGCGTGCCCGACACCTTTCTCGTCGAACATGTCGCCGGTGCCAAGGGCGGCATGGAACTCGTCGACCGGGGCGCCATGGAGGCCATGCTGGCAAGCCTCGAAGCCGCGCCCAGCAGCGCGCCCGGTGGCTCGGCCGCCAACACCACCTTCGCCCTGGCCCGCCTCGGCCAGCCCGCCGCGTTCATCGGCAAGCTGGCCGACGATGAACTCGGCAAGTTCTACCGCGCGCGCTTCGCCGAACTTGGTGGCGACACCAGCCGCTTCAAGATCAGCGGCAACGGCGCCACCGCGCAGTGCCTGAGCCTGATTACCCCCGACTCTGAACGCACCATGCGCACCGACCTCGCGGTCGCGGCCACACTCGCGCCGGAAGAAATCACGGTGGCCGACTTCGAAGACGCCGGTCATGTGCACGTCGAAGGATACCTGCTGTTCAACCGCGCCCTCGCCGGCGCCGTGCTCGAGAAGGCCAAGCGCGCCGGTTGCACCATCAGCCTCGACCTCGGCTCGATGGAAGTCGTGGCCGCCTCGCGCGCCGAGCTCGACGCACTGCTGCGCGACTATGTGGACATGGTCTTCGCCAATGAAGACGAGGCCAGCGCTTTCCTGGGCGAAGCTGCACCCGAACGTGCGCTGGCGGCACTCGCCGATTTGTGCGAGTTGGCGGTCGTCAAGCTGGGGGCCGATGGCGCCCTGCTGCAGCACCGCGGCCAGCACCACCGCGCCGAAGCGCTGCGCGTCGACAACGTAATCGACACCACCGGCGCCGGCGACTTCTGGGCCGCGGGCTTCCTCTACGGTTTTCTGCGCACCGGCAAACTGGATGCCGCCGCGCGCCTGGGCGCCTTGCTCGGCGCCGAGGTGGTGCAGCAGGTTGGGGCCGACCTCGACGATGCCGGCTGGGAACGCGTTGAACGGCAGAGTGCCCAGTCCGTCACCGCGTGAATCGCGCTGCGCATCGCGCCCACCCTGCGTAACGCCGCACAGCAGCGACCGGTAGGGTTGACCAATACGTTGCGCGGCCACGTGCCCTGTGCTAACTTCTCGCCA
>CAYMLC010000524.1:0-2400 GCA_964390765.1 uncultured Nitrospirales bacterium | reverse complement strand
CTGGCAGCGCTGATTTCTGCGCCACGCCGCGAGACAACGGGAAAGGAACGACGCACCATGGCGGATGAAATGGAACGGACCAGCGCGCCCCGGCGCGTGCGCCGCACGGTGAAGACCGCCGCCACGCCCGACACCGCAACGGAGCAAGAGGCGGTCGCGCGTGATCCCGAGCAGAGCGCGAGTGCGGCGGCACGTTCGAAATTGCGGTTGCGGCGCGGCGGGGTGCGCGAGGCCGACATCACCAACTTCCTGCGCCAGCTCATCCTGATGCTGGAGGCGGGCACACCGATTCTGCGCTCGCTGAAGACGCTGAGCCAGCGTGGCGAGCGTGCGTCGGTCCGCGCACTCGTGGGCGATATTGCCGAGTACGTAGAGATGGGCAACCCGCTGTGGCAGGCCTTCGACCGGCATCCGCAGTACTTCGACACGGTCTTCGTCAATCTCATCAAGGCGGCCGAAGCCAGCGGCCAGTTGACCGGTGTGCTGCGGCGTGTGGTCGAGTACCGCGAGAACCGCGAACTGCTGGCCAAGCGCGTGCGCAGTGCGGCGCTGTATCCGGTCATCCTGATCGTGATGGCGCTGGGGGTGCTGCTGCTGCTGTCGCAACTCGTGATCCCCACCTTCGAAGAGGTGTACGAGAAGCAGGACATCGCGCTCGAAGGTTTCCCGATGTACTTCCTCGAGTCGCTGAAGTGGTACGGCAGCTATGGCTGGTGGATCACGCTGCTCGTCATCGCGGCGGTGGTGCTCATCTACAAAGGCTGGTATGTGCGCGACCCGCGCCGCCGCCTCACCGCCGACCGCATCAAGATTTCGCTGCCCGTGGTGGGCGGTATCGCGCACAAGCACGCCCTGACCGAACTGGCCCGCACCATGGCGCTGCTGTTGCGCAGCGGCGTCTCGATGATGTCGACGCTCGAACTGACGCGGGCGGCCATCCACAACCGGGCGGTGGCCGATTCGCTGCAGGGCGTGCGCGACAGTGTCGAGCGGGGCGGTGGCCTGGAAGAGCCCATGCGCGCGGCGGAACCGGTGATTCCGCCGGTCGTGACCGACATGTTCGTGACGGGCGAAGAATCGGGCCGCGTCGACCAGATTGCCGATCAGTTGGCCAATGCCTACGAGGAAGACGTGAAGATTGCGGTGGACAACATCGGCACGCTTATCCAGCCGATTCTCGTGGTGTTCATCGGTGTGCTGGTGGTCATGCTGTTCATGGGCCTGTTCCTGCCGATGCTCGAGATGATCGACCAGCTGAACGCCGGCGCCTAGCGCCACACCCGATACGCCTGAAAGAAAAACGGGGACCCGGCACGTGGCGGGGTCCCCGATTTCTTTTGGGTGCGAAGCAGCCGCCTTATGCCTGTATGCGCGCGAGCAAGTCCTTCGCGGCCTTGATGCCCTCGATCTCGCCCATGCGGCGGCCTTCGTATTCGATGCCGACCCAGCCGTCGTAGCCGTGCTTGCCACACACGATTTCCATCATGCGCGGAAAATCGATCTCGGTCTCGAGACCGGTCGTCTCGTCGAAGTCATAGCATTTCGCGCTGACCGCCTTGGCATAGGGCATCAGCTGGTCGATGGCGTTGTACTTGTCGACCGCCGGCGGGAAGTTGCCGAAGTCCGGCAGCGTGCCGAAGTTCTCGCGGTCGACGGCCGCCATCAGTTTCTGCATCGGTTCGGGAAAGCTGCTCGGCCCGCCGTGGTTCTCGATGGTCACGCTCAGGCCCTTCTCCCCCGCGTGATCGCACAGCGCGTGAAAGCCCGGCACCGAACGCTCGATAAACGCGTTCAGCTCTTCCTCATCCGTCATCACACGCGGTGTGGCGCCGCCCCAGTTCATGCGCACGCAGTGGCAGCCGAGGCCGGCCGCATAGTCAATCCACTCGCTGTGCCGCTCGACGGCCGTCTCACGCGCGCGGTCGCTGCGCGCACCAATGGCGCCCTGCCCATCGATCATGATGAGCAGAATCTCGACGTTATGCGCCGCGGCATTCTTGTCCAGCTCGGCAAAGTAGGCGGCGCTGGTCTCGGGCAGCATGCCGCTCACCAGCTCGATCGCACCAATGCCGAACTCCTCTGCGGCCATCTTCGGCATGTCGAGCATCGGCACCTTGCCCTCGCCGGTGCCAATGGTGCGGTGCAACGACCAGCCCGCCAGCGAAATCTTGAACGGATACTTCGGCAAGGCATCGCCTCCCGCGGCGCTGTCTGCCGCCTTGGTTTTACTCTGTGCCCAGGCGCCGCCCGCCAGGCCAAGCGCGGTACCGGCCGCGGCCGTGCCCAGAAATTCACGTCGGGTATGCAAGTGCTTCATGTCAGGCTTCTCCTCGCTGCGCGCCCAGCCGCGCGGTGTTGGCCAAGGATGCTAGTGAATTGATCGGGCGCAGTCCAGCGTTG
>CAYMLC010000523.1:863-2406 GCA_964390765.1 uncultured Nitrospirales bacterium | reverse complement strand
GCAGTCAGGGTGGGGGCCTGTGCGGCGGCCATGCCAAACGTGGCCGTGGCCATGGCCAATAGGCAGAGGACGAACCGCATGGCCTAGCGCCCGGGCAACACGAACCAGAAGGCCGCGACCGGATTGCCGCGCCGTTGCGCGGTGTGCACCGGTTCCGCGGCGCGCTCCTGCGTAAGCGCCGGCGCGTTCAGGGAGTCCGTCTGGGCCGCGGTCACGGGCGCCGCATACGGCGCCGCCACCAGCAGCAAGGTTGCCAAGTGGAGCATAAGCCAGCCTTTCGCGCCGTCGCCGTTGGCCAGCGTGCGACGGCCCTCCCGCACTGTGGATATCTCGCTGCGCACCCCTTGCGCCGGGCACCCAGCTATCCACACACAGCCACTGGGAATATAGCAGTGATGCGGCCCGCCCGCAATCTCAGGCGCGCTGGGCGGTTAACCTCGCAACAGCGGCGCGCGTTTCGGGGTAAATGTTTGACGCCCCCGAGGGGCTGTGATAGCGTTTTGCCAGGCGGCAACCGCCGGCCATTTGTTCCATTCTGTATACCAGCGCGACACGCAAGGGGAACGGCTGTGAGTAAGAAGTGCTTCATCCTGACCGAAGGCCCCACGGCGAAGGGGCCCTATTCGCCCGCAGTCGAAGCCAACGGCCTCGTCTTCATCAGTGGTCAGGGACCGTTCAAGGAAGATGGCACGCTCGAGCAGAGCAGCCTCGAAGCGGAAACACGCCGGGTGATGGACAATCTCGGCGGCGTGCTGAAAGCGGCCGGCCTCGACTTCAAGGACGTGGTGAAGACCACCTGCTATCTCGCCAACATCGACGACTTCGCCGCCTTCAACGACATCTATAAGACCTACTTCCCGGAAGAGCCGCCCGCGCGCACCACCATTCAGGCCGGCCGCTTGCCTCTGGGCTTCAACGTCGAGGTCGAAGCGATTGCGGTGCGCCCCAGCTAGTCGCCGGCCTGCACGCCTCGGCGCTGCGCTTGCCGCGGTACTGCTTGCCGCGTCGGCGGCCGCGTCGCAACCGGCGGCCGATGCCAACAACCTGGGCATCGAGGCGTATAACCGCGGCGCCTTAACCGAAGCGATCCGCCAATTCGAGCGCGCCTACAACACCGTGCCCCACAATGCCACCGTGCGGCGCAACCTGTGCAATGCGTATCAGGCGCACGCGAATGACCTGGCCCAGCAGGCCGACTATCAGCGCGCGGTGCACTATCTCGAGTTGGCGATTGGCGCCGACCCCGAAAACGTGTCGCCGCTGGTGCAACTGGGCGCCTATTACCTGCGGCTGGATATGGTGCACGAAGCGGTCTTCCGCCTCGAGGAGGCCATCGAGCTGACGCCCGGCCACCTGAAGGCGCACGAGTTGCTCGGCGAAGCGTATTACCGCGACAACGACCTGCCCTCCGCGCGTGCGCAATGGGAGTATGTGCTGCAGATGCAGCCGGAACGCGCCGACCTGCAAGAACGCTACGACAAGGCGTTTCGTGAAGAAGGGGTCGAGGGCGATTTCCTCCAGCGCGAATCGCGCCACTTCAAAT
>CAYMLC010000523.1:0-853 GCA_964390765.1 uncultured Nitrospirales bacterium | reverse complement strand
GTTTCACGCAAGCGGCCTCGACCTCGCTCAAGAACCGGCTGGTCAGTATTCTCGAGCGCGCCTACACGGAGGTGGGCCGGCAACTCGGCAACGTCTATCCGCCCGGCCCGATTGCGGTCATCGTCTATGGCCAGGGCGAATTCGAAGCGGCGACCCAGGTACGCGAACACGTGGGAGCCCTCTACGACGGCAAGATTCGCCTGCCCATTACCGACCCGAACGGCCAACTCTTGAACGAGGACGAGTTGCGCCGCCGCGCCACACATGAATACGTGCACGTGGTCATGCGCTACATGGCGGGCAACAACATCCCCTGGTGGCTGAACGAGGGCCTGGCCGAAGCACTCTCGGGCGAGGTGGGCCCCATCAAGCGCCAGGTCCTGCGCCGCGCCTACCAGGGCGGTAGCGACTTACGACTGGCGCAACTGGCGCCCAACCAGCTGCAGGCGCTCGATGCCGACCCGCTGCGCCTGGCCTATGTGCAGTCGCACGCGACCGTCGAGTTGCTGCTCCAACGTTTCGGCCGCCACAGCCTCGTGCGTCTGCTCGATGCGCTTGCCACCGGACAAGACCCCGAGACCGCGTTCCGCGCCGTCTATCATCGCACCTACGAGATGATCGAGGCCGAGGTCGCCGCCGTCTACTTCTAGGCCCGCGTGCCGACGGACCCTAGCAGCCCGTGGCCAAAGGCGCGTGCCGCCGAGAACGAGGATTGGGGTCGCCAATCGAGGCGCAAAGCCGCCGGAAATGCGAGCATTTTCAAGGGTTTGCAACGACGAGTCGCGGCATCGAGGCCGTTCGCAGGCCACGTTCGAGTTTTGCCACGGGCTGCTAGTGTCATGAGTTGTTAATT
>CAYMLC010000522.1:0-2409 GCA_964390765.1 uncultured Nitrospirales bacterium | reverse complement strand
GATGTGCTGCTGCGCGACCGGCACGGCCATTGGACCTATCAGTTCTGTGTGGTGGTAGACGACCGAGACCAGGGCGTAGACGTGGTCATTCGCGGGCAAGACCTCGTCGACTCGACCGCGCGTCAGATCGTGCTCGCGCGCCTGCTCGGCCCCGCGTCGCCGCCACGCTTTCTCCATCACCCGCTCGTGCGCGACGCGGCCGGCCGCAAGCTGAGCAAGCGCGATGGCGACCTGGCGCTGGACAGCTGGCGCACCGCGGGCCATACACCGGCCATTGTTATCGGTGCCGCGCTTCAGCGTTGTGGCGTCTCGCCCGATGGCGCGCCCGTGCCGCCCGAAGCGCTGGGCGACTGGATGCGCGCGGCACTATCGGTGCGCGTGGCGCCGGGCCAGGCATAGGCGCGCAGGGCGCTGTCCTGCCGGCTAAGCAGCAGGGCGGGGGTCCCGTCTGCGCCGGGCCAGAAGCGCATGGGCCACTCGGGGCCGTAATCGCTGCGCGACAGGGTGAAGGCCGTGGCCAGACCGTCGAACGCGTGCCACGCGCCGCCCGCATCGAGCGCAATCCAGTGATTGCTGGTTGGCGCCGTGACCACGCGCACAACCGCACGTTCCAGCACCTGGGCCACAAGCGTGCCGTCGGCCGCGAACAGGCCCGCGCCACCGGGGCCGTAAGCCAGATATGCTGTGCCGTACCAGTCGCCGGGGGCGTGCGCCACCCCGCGCACGTTGAAGGGCGGTTCCGGCGCACCGACCTTGCCGCGCCGCAGGTCGACGTGCGCCACCCTGCCGTCTTCCAGTAGCCCGGCCCAGGCCGAGGCATTTGCCAGGTGCAGACTGGGCGCTGCCGGCGTGTCGAGCACCCCGCCGGTGTCGATGCGCATGCGCAGACGCCCCGCCCCGTCGATGGCATAGACCGCCTGGTCTGAAGTGAACGTGGCGTATCGGGCGGACCCACCGGGTTGTGCGGGGCGCACCGGCTCTTCGGTGGCCTGAAACCACAGTTGTGCGCCGGATTCCGAGAACGCGGCGAGGCCGTGCGGCCCCTCGGCTGGTTGGACAGACTGCAGCAGGAGGTCCGCCTCCATCCCGGCGAAGCGATAGGCGCGCACGTTTCCCGTGGCGTCGGCGTGCCCCACGCGTGCCTGGGGCAGCGGTTTACCTGCGAGCGAGAAGAGCGCAGCGGGACCGCGGTCAAAAGTCACCAACAGGACACGCTGTCCCAACCGGCCGGTGACAAGCTGAAGCCCCGCTATCTGGCCCGGCTGCTCGAGCACGTGGGCCCACTGCGCCTGCCCATCACGGCGCAAGGCGGCCAGCCGCATACCGGTGCGCGCGCTCCCTGTCAGCGCCTCCACCAGATAGAGCACATCTTGGACGTCGTCGTAGGCCATCGCGACCGGGCCCCCGCGATACGGGTGTGCCCAGAGCCGCCGCAGTTGCCCTTCCAGTGGCAGCGTGCACACGGCACGGTAGGCCGGCGCGTCGCTCGGCGTATAGATCAACTTCAAGTCGCCCGCCTGTCCCGGCGGGAAGGTGCCCTGCAGGTTGCGGGTGTCCTGCACGCGGGCCCCCGGCGCAAGGTCGATGGACCACCGGGCCTGGCCCACGCCAAAGCCCGAAGGCGCCACCAATTGCAGGTCGCCCAGCAGTGGCGCCTGCGTGCGGTTGAGCAGACTGACCATCACCTCGGCAGTGGTGTCGCCGGCCACGCTGGGCGCGGTCAGTGCCAGGGCGAGGCCGGGTCGTGCGCCCCACTGTGCTGGGGCCAGGCCGTCGCGTGCGCCGTACCCGGCCACGTCCACGTTGGGCAGCGCGTGACCGGCGTCTGCCAGCGAAGGGGGCACCTCGCCGCGATAGAGCGCGCGCAGACCGCCATCATTCTGCAGCCAGTAGACGTGTGGCCATTCGGGGTCGGGCCCCAGCCGCTGGCCCGTCAACAAAGACGACGCCAGCGTATAGGCGTGGATGTTCTGCACCGCCGCGCCGGTGCGGCTGGCCATCTCGTTGCCCAGCTGCAACTGGCCGGCGTAGGCCTCGAGCTCGGTCTCGCGCAGGCGCCAGGTGAAGGGGCCCGCATCCCGCACCACGTACCAGTGTGCGCTGGTCAGGCGGTGCGGTGTCACGTAGCCCCGATAGCCTTGCGGGTTATGCAGCAAGTCTCCGGGCAGCGAGGCGTTAAACACTTCGGCATACGTGGAGGCCCGCAGGTGCCGGCGCCAGGCCGGGGTGGCCGTGCTCGTCATTCGCATGCGCCGCGTGAGGGTTTGCCCCGGAGATTCGGGCGCGTCGCCGGGCCATTGCGCATCCAGCAGCACATCGATGTGTGCGTCTTCCGCCGCGCCACAACCCGCGGCCAGGCCCGCCACAAAGGCTGCTGCGGCCACAGCAGACGGTAATACCAACCGGTGC
>CAYMLC010000521.1:0-2410 GCA_964390765.1 uncultured Nitrospirales bacterium | reverse complement strand
GCCCAGGTGGCCGTGCTGGCAGTAGAACGCGACACATTGCGCGAGTCGCTGCGGCAGCACGAGGAAGCGGCCGCGGAACTGCGCACCGGCACGACTACGCTGGAGGAAACGCTGCGCGCCCGCACGCAGGAACGCGACAAGCACGCGCACGAGTTGCGCTCCTTGCAAGCGGCGCACGCGGAACTGGCCGAGTCGCTGGAGGCGGTACGGCGCGAGTTGGCCGAACGCGAGACCGACGCCGCGACGGCGCGCGAGCGCGTGCAGTACCTCGAGGGGGAACTGGCCACGGCCAACCAGGAACTGGCGCTGATGAAGCGCGAGTTGCAAGAGGCCGACGATGCCAACGACGAGCTGGAAGATGCGAAGACGCTGGCGGAGGAGGCGCGGCACAAGGCCGAGACCGAGGCGATGCGCCTGCGCGAGGAATTGAGCGAGGTACGCGGTCAGCTCGACGGCGTATCGGCCGAGCAGGAAGGGCGGGCGCGCTCGCTCGAGCAGAGCCGGGCGGCCGTGCAGCGCATGGAGGAAGAGCTGCGGCAGCGGCGTGCCCGTACGGAGGAACTGGAAAGCGCGTGTGCGGACTTGCAGGGCACGCTCGAATCGCTGCGTGCCAATCTGGCCGGGCCGAGGCGGACCGTGATACCGCGCACAACCAGGCGACGGAAGCGGCGCAGGCGCTGGAGGAGGCCGAAGCGCGCGCCGAACAACTGGCGGCGCAGGTGGCGGAACGCGAAGGCGCCATCGCCGAACTGCGCGAAGAATTGCGCCTGGCGCACGAGGAGCACGGCGAGTTGCAGACGCGGCTCGACGGCGCCGAGGCGCAGGCCACCAAGCTACGGGGCGAACTGGCCACGCGCGAGGAAGCAGAAGCGACCCTGCGGGCTGAACTGCAACGCCTGCAGGAAGCGAGCGATGCGGCCCATCGCGAAACCGAAGTTCGCAACGTGGAGTACGGCGCACAAGTACAGAGTGCGCAAGCGCTCCAGCGCGCGCTCGAGGAAGAGCAGCAGGCGGTGGCACGCCTCGCCGCGCGCAGCGAGATGCTCGAGCGCCAACTGGCCGAACTGACGCAGGACGCGCAGGAAGATAACCTGGCCGCGCTGCGCGAACACGAGCTGCAGCATCTGCGCGAAGAGGCGGCATCGCGTGCCGAAGCCGTGGCCGATGCCGAAGACGCCAGGCGCCGCGCCGAGGAAGATGCGTCGCAGGTGCAGCAGGCGCTGGCCGATCGCGACGAGAGCATACGCCGCCTGCGCGCGGATATGGCGCGTCTGGAACAGCAGTTGAGCGATGCCCAGCGCGAGGCCGTCGAACGGCCGCCGCGCACGGTGGCGCCGTGGGACGATGGCCGCGCGGTGCACACGGGTGGACAATTGGTGTTGCTGTCGGAACTGGTGGCGGGCGGCGGACGCGACCCGCTGGGCGAGATTCTGGTGCGGGCGGGCGTGGTGCCGCGAGACGAACTGGAAGATGCCTTGGCCGCGCAACTGGCGCAGGAAACGCCCAAACTGCTGGGCACCGTGCTGCTCGAGCGTGAACTGGCGACGGAAGAACAAATTGCGCAGGCCGTGGCGCTGCAGCTGCACCTGCCGCTGGTGCAGCCGGCCGGCGCGCGCGACGTAACCGCGTTCGACCTGCTCACGCGCGATATGTGCATGTGGTACGTATGCCTGCCGCTGCGCGCCAGCGACGAACGGGTGGTCGTGGCGATGGCGAATCCGCTCGACCACCAGGCCCTGCAACAGATTGCGCAATCCACGGGCCGCGAGGTGAAGCCCGTGGTGAGCACGGCGAGCCAGATTCTGGCGGCTATCGAAGAGGCGTATGGAATCGCCTAACCGGGAAGACGCCGCGTCCCCACTCGATATCCGCACACGCATGCGGCTCGAGCGTTGGGTGACCGTGGCGCTGATGCTGGCGGCCGGCGCAGCCATGGCGGCCGTGGTACTGGCCGCGCGCTT
Organism: uncultured Nitrospirales bacterium; assembly: GCA_964390765.1. Lineage (GTDB taxonomy): Bacteria > Hydrogenedentota > Hydrogenedentia > Hydrogenedentales > JAGMZX01 > CAYMLC01. The sequence continues at coordinate 449 of CAYMLC010000521.1, read as the reverse complement.
TGAAGTGCTGCAACGCATCGGCATCGGCGCCGGACCATGAGACCCGCCACAGAACGGGCCAGTGCGGCTGCGGTCGTGGCCCTGGCGGGTTGCGCACCACTCGGCCTCTACGCGCAGTTCCCTCCCTTCTACAACGCGCTGACCACGCTCGCGCTGGGCGCCGTGGCGCTGGGCGCCGTGGCGACGAATCTGCGCTGGCGCACGCGCGCCTGGGTAAGCTTCGAACTGGTGTGGTCGCTCTTGCTCGCGGGCATCGTCTTGTTCGCGTTGTGGCTGCCCCAGCTGGTCGATGCGCTGGCGCGCTGGGTGGCGAACCCGCCCTACTCGCTCGTGCGCTGGCCCGTTGTCAGTACCTTCAATCTGCGCCTGGCCGGCTGCGTGCTGTTGCCCGTGGCCGTGCTCGCACTCACACCCACGCGCCGCACTGCCTACTGGGCCCTCGCGGCCTT
>CAYMLC010000520.1:0-2411 GCA_964390765.1 uncultured Nitrospirales bacterium | reverse complement strand
TATCCACGCGGTCGTTCACGTACTGCACGCGATACTCTTCGTCGATGATGCCGCCTTCAAAATTGATCATGTGGTTGCGGTTGAAGCCCGTCGCGATGCGCTGCCCGGCTGTGGGCGGCGGCAGCAGGTCACCCGCCAGCTGTTCGATGGTGAACTGGTCGAACGGCAGGTTCTCGTTGTAGGCGTCGATCACCCAGTCGCGCCAGCGCCACATGTAGCGTTCGTTGTCGATGTGATAGCCGTTGGTATCGGCATAGCGCGCGGCGTCGAGCCAGTAGCGCGCCCAGTGTTCGCCGTAGTGCGGTGAATCCAGCAGCCGCTCCACGGCCTCCTCGAAGGCCTCGGGGCGGGCGTCGTTTACGAACGCATCGATTTCGTCGAGTGTGGGGGGCAGGCCGGTCAGGTCGAGGGTCGCGCGGCGCAGCACGCGTTCGGGGCGGGCGGCGGGCGACGGTTCGAGGCCTTCTTCCTCCAGCCTGGCCAGGACGAAATGGTCAATCGGATTCCGGGGCCAGTCGGTATTCTTGACTTCGGGGACCGCCGGCCGTTCGGGCGCGACAAAGGCCCAGTGCTCGCCCCATTGCGCCCCCTGTGCAATCCAGCTCACAATCAACGCCACTTCTTCGGGCGCGACTTCCTTGTGGCTCGACGGCGGGGGCATCAGGTCCGGCGTGCCGTGCGCCAGCATGCGCCGCAGGATCTCGCTCTCTTCCGGCTTGCCGGGCTCCACCGGTACGCGCCCACTCGCAAGCGGCTCGAAGATGGCCCCGGCCACGTCGAGCCGGAGTCCGGCCTTGCGCGCCGCCTCGTCCGGTCCGTGGCAGGCGAAGCAGTTGTTCGACAGAATCGGGCGCACGTCGCGGCTGAAGTCGATGGCGCGCTCGGTATCGATAGCCGGAAGGGTGAAAGGCTCTAGCTCGGCGGATGCAGTCGCAGGTGTTTCGTCGGTCACCGGCTTGGGTGCGGCAAACTGTGCGGCGGCCGCTGCTGGGGCCGCACCGGCATTGGCGTCGGCCGGCTTTGCCGCCGCCTGCTCCACCTCCTGCCAGGGGGCGCCGGCGTCTACCCACTCGGTGATCGCCGCGATATCGGCATCGGGCAGCTTGCCGGCCGGCGGCATCTTCAGTTCGCCGTCGTAATGCAGCGCCTGCACCAGCGAACTCGCGTCGGCGTCGCCCGGCACCAGCACGGTCCCGCTGTCGCCGCCTTCGCCCAGCGCCTCCGCCGTGTCCAGCCGCAAGCCACCCTTCTGCCGTTCAGCGCCATGGCATTCGAAGCAGTTGTTGGCGAGCACGGCCAGCGCGCGTGCGTGGTTCGTGGCGGTGGGGGGGACAATGTCGGCGGCCGGCTCCACCGCCGCAGCCGCATCCGCAGCCGCGTCCGCTTCCGGCTTGGCCGGTGGCTCTTGCGGCTTGGCGGGTGCCTCGTGCGGCTTGGCGGGTGCTTGAGGTGCCGCGTCCGCGGTGGGCAGCTCGCCCTTCTGCAGCGCCTGCAAGTGCTGCTGCGCGGTGGTCAGTTCCTGGTTGAGCGCCTCGATATGCGCAGATAGCGCCGCCTCCACCTCTGCGCGATAGGTCGCGTCCTGCTCGAAGTGCAGCAACCCGCGCACAAAGGCGTCGGGTGCCGGCGGTACCGGCTCTTCCGCCCAGGCGACGCCGGCAGCAAAGACGACAACTAGAAGCGCACGAATAGTCATGATGCTTATCCCACGGGTCGTAACCGGAGTCTGACAAATGCCCCGCACCCGGTCAACCTGATTCGTGAAATGTGCGAAAGGAACGAGGCTCTGCGTGCAACGCGGGTCGGGCAGCCGCTAGACTCTCGGCTCCAACGATAAGGAGTACGCCCATGACCCCCTCGCTCGCCGCCCTGGCTGTTCTGGCGGCTACGGCCGCACCCGTGGTCGAGCCCATCTTCGCGCCGCAGGAAAAACATGTGCATGGTTCCGCGGTCGCCGAACTACCCAATGGCGATCTCTTCGCCGTGTGGTTCCATGGCAGTGGCGAGCGCACCGCCGACGATGTGGTGGTGCAGGGTGCGCGCAAGCCGGCCGGCGCCAAAGCCTGGTCCGAGGTCTTCGTGACCGCCGACACGCCCGGCCACCCCGACTGCAATCCCGTGGTTTACGTTGATGAGGCGGGGCAGTTGTGGTTGTACTGGATCGTGGTCCGTGCGCACGCGTGGGAGCAGTCGCTCCTCCAGTACCGGCGGACCACCGACTTCTTGGGCGCGGCGGACATTGCCTGGGACTGGCAGGGCGTTATGCACTTGAAGCCAGGCGACAAGTTTGCGGCACGCATCGAAAGTGCGTTTGATGAAATCGAGCATCCCGAGCCGATGTGGGCCACCTTTGCCCAGGATGACCTTTGTGCCGGATTTCCGCAATATTGCATCCGGGCAACTGCCGCGTA
>CAYMLC010000519.1:0-2416 GCA_964390765.1 uncultured Nitrospirales bacterium | reverse complement strand
ACCAGCCCGAGGTAACGGCCATAGGCGTCGACGCGGTCGTCGAAGTCGCCGTTGCCATCGCGGTGGGGGTTCAGCTCGATGTCGTCGATGCCCCGCGTATCGATGAGATGCTGCAGCGCGGCGGTGGCGGCATCGGCGCGGCGCTTGTAGGCGCTGCGGGCGTAGCGCTCATCGGTCCAGTGGGCGACTTCGGGATGGCGCGAAGCGGCGTGGCTGTTGCGCGTGCGCTCTTCGCAGTCGATCAGCATCAGCCGCAGGTCGGGCCAGGGCACACCATCGACCACGAGCCCGGCGATGGTGTCGCCGTCTTTGGCGTAGGCCGCGCTGGAGTCGATGCGCGCGCCCCCCACCCACTGGCCCTGGGCAATCCCCGCGATTTCCAGCGCGTTCTCTGCGGTGCGGCGCGCATCGAACTTGGCGAACTCGCGCACGGCGCCGTCGGGATAGGCGGTGTGCGCCACGGTGTAGTGCAGTGCGCCGGGGGTGTGGTTGATGACGGCGCGCACGGCGTCGCTGACGGTGGTGTGGCGCAGGGCCAGCGTCACGCTTTCGTTGTAGGCGCGCGGCGTGGTGGCCGCCTCGAACGCGAGCACTTCCTGAAAAGGCACATAGCGCCCGAGGATCAGTTTGCGCGCATCGCTCCATTGCGGCGAGACCCGGCGCAGCGGAGCCGACACAAAAAGCGCGCCTTCGACATAGACCTTGATCGTGTGGCCGGGCGTCAGCGTGTCGAGCGTGGCCGGCAGCAGGCCGCGCACCTCGTCGCGCTCGTCGGGCGCACCGCGGGTGGCCTCGAGCAGCGGCACTTCTTCAAAGCGCGCGATGCGGCGGCCGGCCGCGTCGTGCACGTCGATGCGATAGTCCATGGCTACCACCAGCGATCGGTGTAGGCGACGCTGCCGGTCGCATCGTGGCTGCTGGCGGCGTCGCCGGTGTAGGTGAGCGTGGACGGCCCGGGGCCGATACGCGGCAGCTCGCCGGTCACATAGGGCGTCACGTCTTCGTCGTCGAGGGTCACCCGGCCCGTAGCGCCGTCAAAGGTGAGCAGACTGCCCGCGGGCACGGTCTCGGTATAGGTGGCGGTGCGGGCGCCGTCGCCAATGGCGGGCGCTACCAGGTCGCCGTTGGCAAACAGCGCCACGCGCGCGGGGGTCCACACGTTGCCGGCGGGCGTGAGGCCGACCAGGTCGCCGGTGGCTGCAATGGCCCAGGGCGTCTCGGTCTCGGCATTGGCGTATTCGCAGGGGTCGGGCGCTTCGAGGTCGAGGCGAAAGGCGGTATGCCCCCGGCGCGGCCGTTCGCGGCGAAAGGCGAGACGGCGCACGTGCAGCACGCGGCCCGGACGCAGCACCAGCGGCACCGTGTGGACGTCGGATGCCGCGGCCATGATGGCGCCGAGCGCGGCTTCGAGCGCGTCGGCGTCGGAGTCCTGCAGCACGCCTTCGATATGAACGGTGCGCGCATCGCGTCCGCCCACTTCTTCATAGGCTTCGCGCACGCTGGTGTAGCGGGCGTCGAAGTGCAGGCCGTCCAGACTGAGCGGTTGGGGCGTGGGCATGGTGGTTCAGTTCTCCGGGGGCACATTGAAGACCGGTTGCGTGGGCGTGGCCGTGAGCGGTGGCGCACCGGCAGGTGTGGCGAGGTACGGTGCGAGCGCCGACCACGCGCGCTGTTCCGCGTCGCTGGCGAGGGCCTGCAGGGTGCGGAACCGGTCGCCTGCGTAGAGCCGCTGCCCGCCGATGCTGAGCGCTTGTGCATCGTGGGCCTCGCCCGCGGCCAGCGCGCGGAAGAGGTGCGCGCCCGCGAGCAGGGTGGCGCCCAACGCCAGGCGCGCCTCGGGCTGGGCGGTGTCGAGGTGCGCGTCGAGCCGGGGCAGCAGCTCGGCTTCGGCGTCTGCGATGGAAGCGGTCACGAGCGCGTCGGGCACGGCGGTGGCGTCGTTCACCTGGAAGCGCAGGCGCACGGCGGCCGCATCGGTGAGGGTGGGCATAGGTTGGTCTCCAGGCGCGGTGGGCAGGCGTTAGGAAATAAGGTGCGCGGGACGGGCCCGGCAGGACCCGCCCCGGCAGAAAGCGCTGCGGCAGAAAGCGCTGCGGCAGGAAGCGCCCCGGCAGGGAGCGCTGCGGCAGGAAGCGCCGCGGCGTGCGCTATTCGGCGTGGTTGGTGGTCACCACGACGCGCGCCTTGTTGTACAGCACGGCGAAGTCGGTGACGACGGTGAGGTAGGTGCGGTCCCACTGCTGGTTGATGAGCTTGTCGCTCTCGACCATGAGGTCCTGCTCGGTCAGCTTCTGCACGGCATAGCCGGCGTCGAGCACCGTGATGTCGGTGTCGGGCTGGTCGGTCATGGGCACCAGCTTCATGCCGAGGGGCTGCGGCAGCTCGCCGTCGCGCGTGAAGCTGAAGGCGGCGGTGT
>CAYMLC010000518.1:2020-2418 GCA_964390765.1 uncultured Nitrospirales bacterium | reverse complement strand
AGGCCTGGCTCGAGAAAGACACGCACGTTGGCGGCCGCGCCTTCGGGTCCCTGCACGGTGCCCGTGATTGCAGTGATGCCCAGTAATGTATGGGCCAACAGCCAAATAGGGGTCATGCCCTGCTCCTTGCCGTGGTGGCGCCTACTGTACCGGCGCGCGCGGGGCGGTGGGCAAGTTCGCGCCGCACCCGCGCAACGTGGCCGCTACGCTTTTGACAGGAACCGAAAGTGGCCCTACAATTTTTTGACGGAGGGCAGGCGTGCAACTTGTAAGCATCAGTCAGGTACAGCCGGGCCAGACCATTGCCAAGGCGGTCACGAACGAAGGGGGCGCTGTGCTGTGTCCACCCGGGTTCACCCTCACCGAATCGGCAATCGCGCGGCTGCGCAATGCCGGGG
>CAYMLC010000518.1:1316-2010 GCA_964390765.1 uncultured Nitrospirales bacterium | reverse complement strand
TCGACCAGGCGGTCGAGTCCGGGCCCAGCCCCGAAGACCGCATCGAAATGCTGAATACGCGCTTTCGCGAGGTGGACGACCCTATCCTGCTGCAAATCAAGGCGACCATCGAGAACCGCCTGAACTTCATGAAACTAAACGTCAATGGCTGACAGCGCCCCCGGCGACAACGCCTTGACCCCACTGCCGCTCGAGGTGCTGCAAAAGCGCGTGACGGAACTTTCGAACCTGCCTACGCTGCCGGGGGTCGTGCAATTGCTCAGCGGCATGGTGGCGGATGAAAACACCAGCGCGCACGAGGTGGGCGAAGTCATCGCACGCGACCAGGTGTTGAGTGCCAAACTGCTGCGCCTGGTCAACAGCCCCATCTATGGTTTCCCCGGGCGCATCTCTTCGGTGACGCACGCGCTGGTGCTGCTGGGCTTCAACGTGGTGAAGGGGCTGGTGCTGGGCAATGCGGTGTTCGACCACCTGGCCAAGGGCGCCGAGGGCCTGTGGGAGCACAGCCTGGGCACGGCCGTGGTCAGCCGGCGCATCGCAAAGGAATGCAAACTGCCCGAAGCCGAGGAAGTGATGATTGCCGGGCTGCTGCACGACCTCGGCAAAGTGATCTTGTCACACGTGGCGCCCGACCACTTCGCGGCCACCGTGCAACTGGCGCATTCCGAGCGGCTGCACATCAGCGAGATGGAGC
>CAYMLC010000518.1:0-1306 GCA_964390765.1 uncultured Nitrospirales bacterium | reverse complement strand
GCGAAATCTTTGGCGCGGACCACACGCGCGTGGCGAGCTGGGTGGCCGATTCGTGGCACCTGCCTGCGGGCCTGCGCGATGTATTGACCTATCACCACCGGCCGATGCGTGCGAAGCACAACCGTAAGGAAACCGCGATTGTGCATATCGCGGATATCCTGGCGCGGGGTATGGGCTACGGCGAGCCGGGCGACCCCGTGATGCCGCCACTCGACCACGACGCCTGGATGGGGCTGGGCCTTTCTTACCAGAGCATCGACCGCATACTCGCGGAAGCCGAAACGGACTTCGTGGCGGGCGTCGACCTGTACGCGCAGTCGGAGGCTTCGGGTGGCGCCTAAGGCGAGTCCGCCGGTCTTGGTGCTCGCGCCGGAAGAGCATCCGCTGACCGACGTCTTTCCCTTGTTGCAGGAAGCGGGCTATAGCGTGCGGCTCGCACATCGCCCGGCACAGGTGCTCGAAATGCTGCAGCAAGAGCCGCCCGCCGCACTGGTGGTGGCCTATCCCCTGCCGCAACACGGCAACGCGCGCTTTGTCGAAGAGCTGAAGGCCGACAACTTGTATGGGCACCTGCCGTTGATGCTGATCTTTGAGGAGGTTGACGACCTCGAACAAATCGATTGGCACCAGCTGCCGGCAGATGACTTCGAGGTACTGCCGTTCGATGGCGACTGCTTCGCGGCCCGGCTGCATTTGTGCGTGGCGCGTACGCAGCGCGACATGCACGCCAACCCGCTGACAGGACTGCCCGGCAACATCACGATTATGCGCGAGGCCGAGCGGCGCCTGCGCACCGGAGATGCCTTCGCACTGGGCTATCTGGACATCGACCACTTCAAACCGTTCAACGACAAGTACGGTTTCAGCCGAGGCGACGAAGTGCTGCGCATGACCGCACGCATCCTGCTGAATGCCTGTGCCTCACTGCGCGCGTCGGATACGTATGTGGGGCACGTGGGAGGCGATGACTTTATCTTTATGGTGCCGTCTTCGTTGGCCGAGGTGGCCGCGCGCGATGTAATCCGGAACTTCGATTTGATCGTGCCGAACTTCTATGACGAGGACGACCGCCGCGCCGGACGCATTCAGTCGCAGGACCGGCAGGGGAACGACCAACAGTTTCCGATGATGAGTTGTTCAATTGCGATTGTGGACACGACCGAGCTGAATGTCACGCACCTGGGTGACCTGAGCGCGCGTGCCGCGGAAGTGAAGAAGTTCGCCAAAGGGCTGCCCGGCTCGAACTTTCTGGTTGACCGGCGAACCGCGCGCTAGTGTCATGAGTTGTTAATTCCTTTACAAAGTC
>CAYMLC010000517.1:0-2421 GCA_964390765.1 uncultured Nitrospirales bacterium | reverse complement strand
GGCCATGGCCACGGTCTCGGCATCGGGCAGCGGCGTAGACATGGCCGGCGCGTGCGCGGCTTCGACACTGCCGGGCGCGGCGCCCCAACGCAATTCGGGCGGGTGGTTCGGGTCGAAGCTGAGGTCGAACAGCCGCGCTTCGATGTCCAGCAGCGGCAGGGTTACCGGTTCGCCCGCGGCATTGGTATAGGTCATGGTGCGCGCTTCGAAGGCGCGCTTCTTCAGCCACCCCAGCAAATGCGCGAGGTCAGCGCGGCTCCAGATGAAGGCGTCGCTGATGCCGTCGGGCAGCACGATGTAATCGGGCCGGTTGTCGTACCACTGAAGCGCGGCGTCGATCTGGTCGAGCAGTTGGTAGTAGGCGAGGCGGTCGCTCAGGTCGAGCGCGGCCGTGCTGTATTCGCCCCAGCGCCCGCGCGCGTTGAAGACGGTGGTGCTGCCCTGGCGGGCGGGAAACACGATAGGGCCTTCCTGCTGCACCGACTGCCAGCCGCGCTGCACCACCTCTTCGCGGCGTTGAAAGCGCGCCAGCAAGCGGTCGGCCTCGCGTTCGATCAGCGCCTGTACATCGAGGCGTGGCGCCGTGGCCAGGCGCAGCCGCATCAACTCGTGGAAGCTATCGAGCGGCAGGCCGTCCTCCACGATGACGCCGTCGGCCTGCAAGCGGCGCATGTGGTGGTACTGCTCGAGGTCGAAGCCAAACGGCGCCATCTCGGCATCGGTACGCCGCCGCACATCGATGACCTTGCCATCGGCCGTGGTCTCGGCGATGGGAAAGCGGTATTGCCTGAACCCGCGATAGCAACCGGCCAGGGCATCGTCGCCTTCGCCAGCCGGCGTGAGGCCGGTTACCGCGTTGAAGCCGTTGTGCGTGTAGATGTCGCGCGCCTTGTCCACCGTGCTGTCCATGAAGCGTGGCTCGCCGTAGGCGTCCAGCCCCGCCAGAATCAGCACGTGCCCGTCGAGATACCACATGACCCCGGGCGTCAGGGCGTCGCGTGTGAGCGCCACGGGCACGGTATCGCTCTGTTCCGGATTGCCGCGGTGCGGGTCGATGCGGTAGTTGCCGGTGCAGAAGCCGTAGGTGGCATCGACGAAAAACGCGTGCAGGCTGTCGTACTCGAAGCTGCTGTTCTGCCCGGTCACCACGTTCCAGCCACTGCGCCGGATGTCTTCGCCATCGCCCGAGCGAATGCGCGCCACCATCCAGGGCAGGCCGCGCCGGTAGGCGTAATACGCGCCCAGCGCCTGCGTCAGCTTGCCGCAATCGAGCACCGCGTGCATCGCGCGCATCGTCTCGACTGGCAACTGCGGGTTGCTGGGCGTGCCGCGAAAGGCGTCGTCGAGCAGCAGATTGTGGCGCGGACTGGTCAGCACTTCCTCGATTCGCGCCATGCGCTCGGCCGGTGTGCCGGTGGTCTTGACCGCATACAGGTGGGCTATCCAGCGGCCGTAGTGCTGCACCTCGGCCGGTGTCCACTGCCGGTACAGCGGCCACGCACCCTGTCCCGGCGCACTGTGGATCGATGCGGGGTTCGGGTCATCCGCCGCGGCGGCCAGGCCCGTGCCCGCCCCGGCGGCCAAGAGCACCACCGCACCCAGCAGGTAACCTGCACGACTTATCGTGGCGTACATCGGCGTGCTTCGCTATTGCCGCACCAGCCGGCCGCCACGGCGCACCCACTGCACGGGTTCGCGGGGCGCGGCTTCGGCGGCGCTGGCGTTGTCGGCGCTGGTCGAGCGCGCTTCGTACTGCGCACCATGGCCCGTGTGCACGCGTGTCGGTGCGGGCCGGCGGCCTACGCGGCCGCGTTGCGAACTGCTGCGCGGCGCCTCGGCTGCGTCGCTTCTCGAAGGCGCCGGCGCGCCGGCATCGGCCTGGAGGGGTGGCGCACTGGCCGCCAGCGTTTTCGCCTGGGCCGACTCGTGTGCCGGCGCGCTGCCGGCGTCGCTTGCTCCGGTCTCCGTACGCGGCGCCGGTTGAGACGCAGGCGCAGAAGGTCCTGTCGCCGCTGCCTGCGGCGCAGGGGCCGGGGCCGGGGCCGCGTGGGGCGCTGCCGGTTCGCGCGGCCGCTCGGTGGTGCGCGGGGCCGACACGAACATGCGCTGCCCGGGCACTTCATCGGGCACCGCGGTGTGCACCACAGCCGGGGCCGAGGCGCTGTGCTGCGTCGTGCGCGCGGCATAGGTCAGCGTGCGCGGCTCCGTGCTGTGCATCCACTTCGCCATCTGCTCTTCAAACAGCGCCGGCCGGTTGAAGCCGCTGGTAAACATGTTGCGCAGCATGCTGCTTTCCGTCTCGCGCTGGCCCACCGCGCGATAGTAGGCCTGCAAGCGGTAGGCCTCTTCCATCGGCACGCGCGCGCCACTGGGCACCGGCGTAGAGGTGCGGGGGGCACCCGCCGCTTCCGCACTGCCGGG
>CAYMLC010000516.1:0-2429 GCA_964390765.1 uncultured Nitrospirales bacterium | reverse complement strand
GAGCAGCCAGGCAAGCCAGGCCGCAGCCATCGGCTGGATCAGCAGGCTGACGGAGGAGAACGACACCGGCAAATGGGCAAAGGCGTATGTGATCAGCGTCTGGCCGCCCACCTCCACGTCGAAGGTTATCTGGCGGTCGAGCCGGCCGAGCGGCACGGTGGGCGCAGGCTGCACGCGCATGGTCCACAGGCGCTGGTTCGTGCTCGGTTCCAGGTCTACGGACAGCGCTTCATTGTCGTAGTCGAGATTGGTCACCTGCAGTGCTTCGTCGCCCGAGACCTGCAGCACCGCTTCCATACGGCCGTTGTCGTCGGGGCGCAGCATCAGCGCCTGGGGCCAGGCGGGTGCCACGCGATAGGGCGCCACCACTTCGCCGCCCATCTGCACCCGGAAGAAGGGCAGCCGCTCGATGTTGGTGTCGAGCGTGAGAAAGCGGTTGAACGGCCCGGTCGCTATGTTGGGCCGCAGGGCGACCTCGATGGCGTATTCGTTTTTGTCGGGGTCCTGCCACTGCGCTTCGGGGCGCATACTCAGGGTGATGTCGATGTCCGAGGGGACTCGCGGCGCATCGGCGCCGGGTTGCGCGAGGCGTGCCTCTTCCACCACCACGGGCGCCTCACGCAGTTGCCGCACGATGAGCGTCTGCGTCGCTGCTTCGCCCTTGCGCACGGTGCCGAATTCGATGGTCTCCGGCACCACTTCGAACTCGGGCTGAATCTCCGCCACCACATCGACGGGATATTGCGGCTGGTCGGGGTCGTTGCTCGATATCGTCAGCGTACGCCGTGAGGTGAAGCCGGACACGCGGGCGGGGTCGAACACGATTTCGAGCGTGGTCTGTTCGCCGGGCGCCACAATGCTGCGCGCCTCGGGCACGGTGCCGCGCGTGCAGGCGCAGGTGGTGCGCACATTACGAATCTGGAGGGGGGCCACACCCCGGTTATAAATGGGCACTTCGTAGCGGGTGACTTCCGTGCCCGGCACAATGCCCAGGTCGATCTCCTCAACATCGAGCGCGAGGTCCGGCACTTGGCTGGCGCGGTCGGCCGGCGGCAAAGAAGCCAGTGGCACCTCGTCGCGGGCCTCCTGTTGCAGTTCGCGCACCTCGGCCAGGAAGTCTTCGGTGGTGGGCGCCTCGGCCGCGCGCGGGTCCTGCGTGATCAGATAAAGCACGAATAGGCCCAACGCGATAATGATAGCGGTAACGATGATGCCGCTGCGTCGGCTCACAGTCTGTTTACTCCCCGGCCGCCTGTGCAGCCGTTTCGCTTCGAAAACTCACGCCGTGGGCCGCGGCCATGCGGTCGAGTGCGGGCGCCAGCGTGGTGTAGGTATCGCCGCCCACAGGCCCGGCCAATTCGAGGCCCAGCAATAAAGCGCCCACAACCGGCTCGAACTCCGGCATAACCGCCGTCGCGCGCGGGCACTCCCGGTGAATGACCGTACGCATGGCATCGACCAACACGGGACTGCTGCCCTTGAATACACTGCCCGCGGTCACGACTTCGAATGCATCCTGCTGCATATTGAGACGCCGCGCACACGCATTCACCATGCGGCCCAGGTAGCGCCCGCCCCACTCGAGAATGTCGCAGGCGGCGGCATCGCCTTCGTGGGCGGCAATGAACACGATCTTCGCGGCCGGCTGCAAGTCGGCGAAGGTGATCGCGCCATCATAGTAGCCCTGAAAGAGCGCCTCGACATCCGCCACTGCGGCCCGTGCCACGAAGCGTTCGGTCAGCAGCGTGGGCGGCACCACGCCGTCGCGGGCACGCCATACGGCGCGCAGCCCTTCCATGCCAATGCTCTCGCCGCTAACGGCATCGCCCAGGTCTTCGGACAGGCCACCCACGCGGGTCTCTTCACCGGCGCGGTTGCGGCCCGCACAGACGCAGCCCGTGCCGCATGCAATAACGATGCCGTAGGGCGAGCGGATTCCACCGCGCAGGCCGGCCATGGAGTCGTTGCGAAACACACGGGGCAGGGCGCCGAACAGGGGCGTGAAGAGTTCGCGCTCGAGCATGGTGTAGTCTTGCGGCAGGTCGGCTCCCGCTATGCCCAGTCCCGCGCCCGACAGGTCGTCGAGCGTGCAGCCGGCCTCGGCGAGGGCCGCATCGATGGCACGGCGAATCTCGTTGTCGGCGGCAGGCACGCCCGCGACTTCGTAGTTACCGGGGCCGCCACGCCCGAAGCCCAACACTTCGCCCGTTTCGCTGCCGATCAGGCAGAAGGTCTTGGTGCCGCCGGCGTCGAGCCCCAGGTAGAGGCGCGGGCGTTCGGTGCTCATGGGCGTGCTACTCCTATGACTTGGCGCGTGGTGTGGTAAGGGGCAAACAACAAACGCGGGCCAGGGCCCGCGCAGCAGCGTTGTTTCGAGCGGCTGTTGTGCCGCGCCTCAAGACGCCGGCGTGCCGGCTCTACATCACCTG
>CAYMLC010000515.1:0-2433 GCA_964390765.1 uncultured Nitrospirales bacterium | reverse complement strand
GGGCAGAAGAAGATGGCCGCGTGCGTCTGGCCGTCGCTGCGCAACAGCCAGGGCCGGGCGCCCCACGTCTGCGCACCTTCGCGTGGGCTATAGGGAATTGGCGGCGCCCAGCCCAACTGCGTGAGCAGACGCTCGCCCAGGGCCGCAAAGTCGGACTCGCCCAGCGCCTCGCGCTGGTGCAGCCACGCTTCACAAAGACTGCCGGGCGTGGCCGGGTGCGGCGCGTGGCGGGGCCGCACGTGGGCCATGGGCGTCGGATTGGTGCTGAACATGGGTAAAAGGTAGTGTACTTCCGAACTAAATCGCAAGTATGATCTGTGGCGCCCCGTATCGGTTTGTGGTGGATTGTGTCGTGGCCGCATATTTCCAGCCCGCTGTCAAGTAAAATTGCACGCCAGGCGTACCCAACCGCCACCGACCACGCCCGCCACAAGGCGACGAGACGCCCGCCCCAGCCGCGTGAGCGGCGCGCGGCGTCGACAATATCGAGCCCGCTTGCGTATGCTCGCATTGCCCAGTCCATGCGGGAGAAGGGGTTCGCCCACTGTGTCGCCTGTCAGCCCGAGCAAGCCGCGCGCATTGCCGCAATATCCCACCGCGCAGGTGACCCACTGCTATCACCATTGGCTGGTGCGCTTGTACTGCCGCATTCGCTTTGTGATTCTGCACCAGCGGTTCTTGCGCGAAATCGGCCAGTATCTGCCCGAGCGCGGACGCGTATTGGACATCGGGTGTGGGTTTGGCCTGTTCGCGCTCTGCTTTGCCAGTGTACGGCCCGAGCGCAGCATCTACGGCATCGACCTCAATGGCGCGCGCATCGCAATGGCCCGGCGGGCCGCGGCCGAGTTGGAACTCGATAACGTAGCTTTCGACGAAATCGATGCCACGGCACTGCACATCGACGAACCCTTCGACGCGGCGTATCTGCTCGACATCGTGCACCACATCCCGCCCGAGACGGTGCGCCCCCTGCTCGAACAGATTCACGCGCGGCTGGACGGCGCGGGCGGCTGTCTGCTGATCAAGGACATCACGACGCGGCCGGCCTACAAGCGATGGTTTACCTGGTGGTTAGATAAACTCATGGACTACCGCACGCCGGTGCACTACTGGCCGCTCGAAGAACTGCACGCCCTGCTCGAAGACATCGGCTTTCGCGTGCGCGTCCACGAAATGCTGGACTACCTGCCGTACCCGCATGTGCTCTACGTGTGCACCAAGGGGCACGCGGACACCGCCTAGCGCACGAGGCCCGCCCGCTCGAGCCCGAACTTCGCGCCCAGCGGACTCATCCAGCGCGGCAGGAGCCGCTGCGCGGCCATGATGAGGTGCACATCGCGCGCAAAGGCCACCGGGCGCCGCCCGAGTCCACGCAGCGTAATGTCGGCAATGTGCTCGGGTGAATCGGCGCGCTGATACATCTTGCGCACCAGCTTTTCGTTGTGGCCTTCGGCCAACAGAAATTCCGTCTCGGTGGCCGCCGGACACACCGTGATGACATCGATGCCGCGCCCGCGGTACTCCCCCCACAGCCCCTCACCCAGCCACAGGTCAAACGCCTTGGTCGCGGCGTAGGTCGCCTCGTAGGGCGCCGGCAATAGGCCGAATCCACTCGACACCATCACGAGTGCGCCGCGCCCGCGCGCGAGCATGGCCGGCACATAGGCGCGGCTCAGCACCACCGGCGCCAGGCAATTCAGCTTTACCATCTGCGCCAGGCGTTCGGGGTCGCGTGTCTCAAAGCGGCCCGCATCGCCGAAGCCCGCATTGTTAAACAGCATGCCCACTTCAAGCTCAGCCGTTGCTTCGACCAGCCGCGCCATCTCGGCTTCATCGCTCAGGTCGGCCGCCACGTAGCGCATGTCCACGTCATGCGCGGCCTGCAATTCATCGCACAGCGCGGCCAGGCGCTCTGCGCGCCGGGCCACCAGCACACACGACACCCCGGCCTCCGCCAGGCGCCGCGCATAGCATTCACCAATTCCCGCCGAGGCACCGGTCACCAGGGCGTAGCCGCCGTATTGCTTGAGGTCCATGGTCGCACTCCTTGTGGTTTACCCGGCGGCAGCATAGGCCAGCGCGGGCGCTTGACTTTAGTTAACCTATAGGTTAATATTTGGACGTCGGGTCGAAGGCCCGCCCAACCACGGAGTCGGCCACACGCCATGAAGGTTCCCGCCCAGCGCCTTGACCAGACCTTTGCCGCACTCGCCGACCCCACGCGCCGCGGCATGCTGCAGCGCTTGGCGCGCGGTCCGGCGACGGTGAAGGAGTTGGGCGCGCCCTACGCCATGAGCGGCCCCGCGGTAACCAAGCACCTGCGTGTATTGGAGGGGGCGGGGCTGATTGCGCGGCGCCGCGAAGGGCGCCAGCACTGGTGCCGCCTGCAGACGAAGCCGATGGACGAGGCCAGCAACTGGATGGACGAGCAAC
>CAYMLC010000514.1:0-2448 GCA_964390765.1 uncultured Nitrospirales bacterium | reverse complement strand
ATCGCGGCCAACCGTCAGCCCGGCGGAGAGGCCTACGTGGCGGGGGCCGCGGCGCTTAATGAAGCGTTGGCCGCGCCGCGTGTGTCGCACGACATCGACCTTTTCCACGATAGCGGTGCGGCCGTCGCAGATAGTTGGGAACGCGACCGGGCGGCGCTCGAGGCCCACGGCCTGTGTGTCGAGGTGGTGCGGGAGCGGACCGCTTACGTGGAAGCCCAGGTCTCGCAAGGTGCTGACACTGTGCTGCTCGAATGGACGGCCGACAGCGCCTTTCGCTTTTTTCCGCTGGTGCCTCACTCGGCTTTCGGCCTGACGCTGCATCCGTTCGACCTGGCTACGAACAAGGTGCTGGCACCGATTGGGCGTCACGAAGCGCGCGACTGGATTGACGCGCTGCAGGCCGCGGCGCACCTTCAACCGCTGGGCTATCTGGCCTGGGCGGCCGCAGGTAAGGACCCCGGTTTTTCGCCGCACGCCATTGTGGAGCAGGCGGCACGTAACGGGCGCTATACCCAGGCGGAAGTCGACGCGCTTCGCTTTGACGGTCCTACGCCTGATGTCGCCGTCTGCGCGCAGCAGTGGCGTGCGCAGATGGATGAAGCACGCGCCATCGTGGATGCCTTGCCCGCCGCGCACGCGGGCACCGCCGTGCTCGGGCCCGATGCAACACCCTATCGCGGCGTGGCCGCCCAATTGGCCGCGGCCTTACGCAACGCACAGCTTCACTTTCATGCCGGCGCGCTCCGCGGCGCCTTTCCCACGCTGCGCGACGCGTGACCGGTGCTACGGGCGGTGTTCGTCCAGCTTCTCTTTCACGCCTTCTAGTGTGGGGTCCAGCCGGTACGCGCGTTCCCATTCCGCCAGGGCGCGGCTCAGGTCGCCACGCTGAAAGAAGGCATCGCCCAGGTGGTCGCGCAGAATGGCATCGTCGTTGTCCATGCCCAGTATCGCGCGCTGAATCAGGTCGATGGCCTCGTCGGTGCGGCCCATCTGGTAATAGATCCAGCCCAGGCTGTCGAGGTAGTACGGGTTGTCGGGGTCGGCGTCCAGCGCCCGCACCAGCAGTTGTTCCGCTTCGTCCAGCTTCACGGCATGCTCGGCATACAGGTAGCCGAGGAAGTTGAGGACATCCGGGTCGGCCGGGTCGATCGCGAGGTAGGCGCGCAGCGCCGCTTCGGTGCGGTCGAAGTCGTCCAGCTCTTCGTAGCAGACCGCGCGGTAGTAGTGAATGTCCTTGTTCTCCGGCACGCGGCTGGCCAGCGTCTCGAGCAGGGGAATGGCACGCGCGTATTGCTCGAGACTCATGTGCGTGCGCGCCTGAATCGTCGTCAGCGTGTTGCTGCGTGTGGCCTCGCGCTGCAGCGCGGCCGCTTCCGCGTCGAGGTATTCGCCGGCCGGCGCACCGAACAGATACAGCAACTCGTTCAAATACTGGTTGCACTCGGCGTCCAGGTCGCCCTGAATCTGGTCCATCGCGGCCACGAGCGGCGCCGTGGGTTCGCCCTTGGCACGGCGCGCCACGGCCCGCAGAAAGGCGCCCAGGTGCGGCGCACCCGACGGCGGCGCCAGCTGTTCGGCCTGCTCGGCCATGCCCGCGCGCAGGTGCAGATACATCGCCTGCAGATGGTGCCCCGGCGTGGCGCGGTTGCTGGCGAGCACCGGCATCAGATAGTTGAACGCCGTGGCAAACTTGCCGCGCTGGGCATAGGAAGCGGCCAGCACTTCGCGCGCATCCACATTGTCCTGGTTGCTGGCGACGAAGACTTCCATCGCTTCAATGGACTGGTCGAAGGCGTCCTCTTCGAAATAGATGACACCCAGCAGATAGCGTGCGCGCTGCAGGTTCGGGTCCAGTTCGAGGGCGCGCTCGAAGGCGGCCGCGGCGGCCGGACCATCGTTGATGCGGGCCAGATTGATGCCCAGCTGAAAGTGGAGCGGCGCCTGGTCGGGTTGCAGTTCGGTCAGCCGCCGGTAGATGTCGACGGCGGCCACGAGGTCGTTCGTGGTTTCCTGCAGTTCGGCCAGCGCGCCATAGCCCAGCACGTTCTCGGGGTTCACTTCGATCGCCTTCGAGAAAGCGCGCACCGCGTCTTCCGTCCGGTCGAGCTTGTGGTAAATCTCGCCCAGCACAATCCACAGGTTGGCCGAGTCCGGCTGTTGGCGCACCGCGCGTTCGCACGCAAGCAGCGCGCGCTCATAGTCCTGGCGCCACAGATAGGCGCGCACCAGCCGCAGGGTCGGGGCCACGGCGTCGGGGTCGAGTTCGTTTACCGCTTCCATCTGTTCGAGCGAAGCAGAGAAGTTGCCCTGCCGCTCGAGCAGGACCGACGCCAGGTAGTGGCTGTAGGCGCGGGCCTGCTCGGTGGCGCCGGCGGGCCGACCGAAGTTCAGCCCGCGCGTGGTGGTGTCGCAGCCGATGAAGAAGTCCAGCGTCAAGACAGCGCCGGC
>CAYMLC010000513.1:0-2454 GCA_964390765.1 uncultured Nitrospirales bacterium | reverse complement strand
TCGCGACACCAATTCTCGTTCTCGGCGGCACGCGCCTTTTGCCACGGGCTGCTAGGCGAGGATATCGCGCACCACGTGGCCGTGCACGTCGGTCAAGCGGAAGTCGCGTCCCTGAAAGCGATAGGTCAGCCGCTCGTGATCGATGCCCATCAGGTGCAGGATCGTGGCGTTCAGGTCGTGCACGTGCACGGGGTCCCGCACGATGTTGTAGCTGAAGTCGTCGGTCTCGCCGTAGCTCATGCCCGGCTTCACGCCGCCGCCCGCCATCCAGATCGTGAAGCAGCGGCCGTGGTGGTCGCGGCCATAGTTCGTTTCGGTCAATTCGCCCTGGCAATACACCGTGCGGCCAAACTCGCCCCCCCAGATCACCAGCGTCTCGTCGAGCATGTCGCGCTCTTTGAGGTCCTTCACGAGCGCGGCGCTGGCCTGGTCCACGTCCTTGCACTGCAGCCGGATATCGCCGGGCAGATTGCCGTGCTGGTCCCAGCCGCGGTGGTAGAGCTGGATGAAGCGCACGCCGCGCTCGGCCAGCCGCCGCGCGAGCAGACAGTTGGCGGCGAAGGTGCCGGGGGTGCGCGAGAAATCGCCGTAGCGCGCGAAGGTTTCCTCCGGCTCATCGGCCACGTCCATCAGGTCGGGCACAGAGGCCTGCATGCGATAGGCCATCTCGTATTGCGAGATGCGCGCCGTAATCTCCGGGTCGGCGAACTCGGTGTGATGCTGTGCGTTCAACTCGGCCAGCGCATCCAGCATGCGGCGGCGCGCCGCACCCGAGACGCCGGGCGGATTGCTGAGGTAGAGCACCGGGTCGCCCGCCGAGCGGAAGTTGACGCCCTGGTGTTCCGAAGGCAGGAAGCCCGAACCCCACAGGCGCTGGAAGAGCGCCTGGGCATCGCGCTTTGAGCTGCCCTGCGAAATGAGCACGATGAAGGCGGGCAGGTCTTCGTTTTCGCTGCCGATGCCGTAGCTCAGCCATGCGCCGAGACTCGGACGCCCGGGTTGCTGGTGGCCGGTCTGCAGGTAGGTAATGCCGGGGTCGTGGTTGATGGCCTCGGTGTTCACCGTCTTGATCACGCAGATGTTATCGGCCACTTGTGCCGTATAGGGCAGCAATTCACTGATCCACTGGCCACTCTCGCCGTGCTGCTGAAAGTTGAACAGGCTGTGCACCATCGGGAATGCGTCCTGTCCGCTGGTCATGCCGGTCAGGCGTTGGCCCATGCGCACACTGTCCGGCAGGTCGACGCCGTGGTGCTGGGCCAACTGCGGCTTGTAATCGAACAGGTCGAGTTGCGAGGGGCCGCCGGATTGGAAGAGGTAGATGACGCGCTTGGCCTTGGGGGCGAAGTGGAGCGCATCGAGCACGCCCGACGCCGTCAGGTAGGGGGTGGCGCCCAGTGCGCGCGGCGCCAGCAAGCTGCCCAATGCCGCGGTACCGATACCGGCGGCGGCCCGGCCAAAGAATTGCCGGCGGGTCATCATCAGGTGCGATTCTTCACAGGGGTGCATCAGGATGCCTTTCGTGCCGCTTGCGCTGCGTCCAGCGCCTCGAGCAGTTCTTTTACCGCATCGCGCTGGTTCGCGGCTGCGCACAGGTCGTCGTCAGACGCCTTACGTCTTGTTTATCGCCTCATCCAAATTAAGCAACAGATTTCCGACCAGGCTCCACGCGGCCAGTTCTTCGGCTTCCACGTCGACCTCCACGGCGCTGGCACCGACTTCGACCAGTGCGGCGGCGTCTTCGGGTGCGGCCCGGTAATCGGCGCGGTTGGCGTCAAGCATGCCCAGCACCACATCCATCTCTGCCGGTTGCGGTGCGCGCCCGGTTACCAGGCGCCAGGCATACTGCACGCGGTCTTCGTCGCTGCGGCCGCCTTCCGCCAGCACACGCTCGGCCAGCTTGCGCGCGGCTTCCACGTACTGCGGGTCGTTCAGCAGCGTGAGCGCCTGCAGCGGCGTGTTCGTTCGCTCGCGCTGCATGGTGCACGTCTCCCGGTTGGGGGCATCGAAGACCATCAGGTTGGGTGGCGGGCTCTGGCGCTTCCAGAAGGTGTACAGGCTGCGGCGGTACTGCGCCGCGCCCGCGTCGGCCTCGAAGGTCTGCGCGGTGTAGCCCGCACCATAGGCCACCTCTTCCCACAGGCCGGCCGGTTGCCACGGCTTCACGCTCGGCCCGCCGATTTCCGGCACCAGCAGTCCGCTCACGGCGAGGGCCTGGTCGCGCAGGACCTCCGCATCGAGCCGCAGACGCGGCCCGCGCGCCAGCAGACGGTTGGCGGGGTCGCGCTGTTCGAGCGGGGGTGTGGTGCCGGCGCGCTGCTGATAGGTGGCCGAGGTCACAATCAGGCGGTGCAGCGCCTTCAAATCCCAGCCGCTCTCGATGAACTCAACCGCCAGCCAGTCCAGCAGGTCCGGGTGGCTGGGGAACTCGCCCTGCACGCCAAAGTCGTTGAT
>CAYMLC010000512.1:0-2463 GCA_964390765.1 uncultured Nitrospirales bacterium | reverse complement strand
ATGCCCCCCGTTCCGATGTGCCCCGTGAGAATGCGCTCGTTCGCGCCCAGCACGCTCTGCGGCAGAATGTGCGGCACCGCGCTTGCACTGGCCGCGGTCAGGGCGGCGCCGGTCGTGGCGCTTGCCTGCTTGATGAAGGTGCGCCGCCCAACGCCCTGCTGCTGCCACGCACCCTGCTGCTTCGTTTCCTGCTTCTTCGACTCGTCCGCGCCCATGGCCGCATGCCTCCTGCATCGTGGTGAGTCCGACATCGTAGAGGCGTTATGCGGCGCAGGTCAACGCGATCACTCGCTGTAATTCATCACACAGACAATGGTGTGCGGCAGGCCGTTGCGCAGGATGCGGGTGGTGTAGGTGCTGCGCTTGTCATAGGTGCCCGGCTCCAGGCCGGCGAGGAACATGGGGTTCACCGTGACGGCATCCTGATGCGCGACCGAAAACACGTCGGTCATGGCCACGTCTTCGAACTGCAGAATGACGTCTCCATTCTGGAGGCCGAAGGTGGCCAGTTCGGGCACTTCGCTGAAGTACTGCGAGGTAATGCCGATCAACTGACCGGCGTCGTCGTAGGCGGCCCGCAACTGAAGCCGCGCGTTGAGCGACAGCACATTCCCCGGCACGAACTGCTCGCGCACGGCATTCCACTTGATCTCGATGCGCGTCTCTTCGTCGTTTGAGCCCACGCTGCGCACGCCGCGTTCGTCCAGTTCTGCCAGCGAGAAACGCAGCGGCTCTTCCCGTTGGGTTTCGAGCCCGGGCAACGTAGGCCCAAGTGCGAGCGCCGGCAAGGCTGCGTGCGCTACCGGATACTGCTGCGCTGGCGTATGCGGGCTCACCACCCGCACGCTGAAGGCGCCGCGCTGATTGGTGGGTACGGTGCTCAGGAAAATCCGTTGCCGTTCTACGGTGACCGGTCGCGGGTTGAATTCATCAATACCGGGCGAGCGGCCTTCATAGACCAGTTCACCGTTCACCCACAGTGCGCCATCGCTTTGCCAGCCGCCGACGAATTCAGCGAGATTGGCCGGGGCCAGCAAGATTTCCGCATAGGCAAAGAAGCGTCCGCCGGCAACAGCTTCGTACATCCGGCCCAGATGCACATTGCCGCCGGGGTCGGGCATGGGTGCGCGCCGCCAGCGCACGGGCCCGTATCGTCCGGCATAGACGGCCGCGAAATCCGGGCGGGCATCGAGCGCGAAAGGCGACTCGGTATCGGGCGCGAAGGGACCGATGACATACCACTGTGTGACCCGGTGCGGCAGCGCCCAGTTACTCAGAATGTGCAGCTTCACATCCTTTGCCACATTGGCCTTGTCATACCGGGCGAGCGTATTGCCCGCGCCATCACGCACGAGCACTGTCGGCAGTTCGCGCAGGCCCAGGCTCCGCTTCAATGCTTCGCGTTCGCGCGCGGGCAGTTCGCTCACGGCAATGCGGCACAGCACGGCGTGCTCGCCAATCAGTTCATGCTGCAGTTCGTTGCCGAGGGTTTCCCGTTCGAGGCGGTCAGACAGCGGGGTGCCGGGATCGACGAGGTAGATGAGCGCGAGTTTGCCCTCCACCTCGGCGCGCCGCTGCGCCTCGGCAATCGAATCGATGTAGCTGGCGCGCGCGACCGGGCCGGCCGTCTCGTTGCACGCGCGCGCGATAGCCGGCCAGCGGGGGTCGGCCACACATTGCGGCGCCTGTGCCAGCACATCGTAGGCCCGGTGTGCTTGGTAGCACGTATTGTTCACTCGCAGCCGCGCTTCCAGCAGGTCCAGCGCGGCGGCATAGTCGCCTTCGTGGCCACGCTCGGCATAGGCCCAGGCCAGGTGCCCATAGCGTTCCGACTTCGGCCAGGACGTGGAGTCGGTACGGTAGCATTGGATAGCCGTATCGAAGTCTCGTGCCTGCATGGCGGCATCGCCCACGACATCCCAAGTCCCTGTGTGCCAGTCATGCAGGTGAAGCGGGTGCAATTCCTCATTCAAACTCGCCTGCCAGATTTCCAGCACGGCGTGCGGATACAGCTGCTGCGAAACCCATTTCTCCCCGAGCCTCCTCGTATCGAATTCACGCGCCTGCAGCATCTGGGCGAGGGCCGTGCGCGCGCGTTCACGCCGGCTGGCCGTGCCCTCTTCCGGCTCCAGCGCTGCCGCCAGTGTCCAGAGCGCTGCTACGGTCGGACGCGCAATCTCGTCGGTGGTGGGCAGGGGCGCATCGCCGGATTCCAGATAGGCGAGCGTCTTGCGCAATTGGCGGCGGTTCTCTTCTGCGACGGGGTTGCCTTCCCAGGCCACCAGTGCGCGCACCACTTCAAGCCGCTCTTCGACCGGTTGACGCGGGTCGCCGGGCAGATGCGGAGCACGCCAGGGCAACCCGGGCCAGGCGGCCACGCGGCCCCGCTGGTCGCGCGCGAGCAGCCAACTGGTTGGCAGCGCCGGGTCGTCTCGGGCCCAGAGAAACGCCACTTCCTCGATC
>CAYMLC010000511.1:0-2471 GCA_964390765.1 uncultured Nitrospirales bacterium | reverse complement strand
ATGGGGCTTGCCGGCGCATGGGGCTTGCCGGCGGCCCGGCCAACCAAGGTGTATGCACGGGAAACGCCAAGACAGGTCAGGCCAGCCTGCGGCAGGCGTTGCGCGCTGCCGAACGTCTGACTATACTCTCGTGCTTGGCGCGGCACACCGGCTTGCACACCCGGGCGGAACACCGCCCACCGCGCCGCGGCGCGGCACCCCGCCAACTGGCTGACGATGGGCCGCGCGCGTTGTAGGATGCACAGGTGCGGCATGGCACCGCCGCACCTGGACCCCCACTGGTGCTGCCACTGCGAGGCAAGCGATGGAGTTTCGGAAGATGATGTATCGTGCGCGTGGGCCCCTGGCCCTGGTTCTGGCTTGCGTGATGGGTTGCAGTCCGGCCAACAGCGGGCCGGCCGGCGCCGAGCAGGAAACGTCGCCACCGGCCGCCGAAGCACCGGCACCATCGGGCACACCGGCGGCCACACCCGAGCCGGAAGCCACGCCCGAGCCCGAGGCCACGCCCGAGCCGGCCCCCACGCCCACGCCGGCGCAGGAACCCGAGACCGTGCAGCTGGCGCAGGCCGACCCGACCGAGGCCGCACCCGCATCGGCGCCCGAACGGCCGGCCCCGCGCGTGCAGCAGCCGCGCCAGTCAGACGCGTATCCGTTCATGATTATCCGCCACCTCGTGCGCAATGGTTCGTTCGAGGACTGGGAAGACGACGCGCCCGACCACTGGAGCGCGGCCATCGGCGCGGACGGCGAGTTTGAAGACACCGAACTGATTCGGGTGCAGAACAATGCCTTCCTGGGCGAGCTGTCGGTCGCGACGCCGGAGCCCGATGACGGCGATCTGCTGGTGCTGCGCCAGCGTTTGCCGCGCGGCTTTGTGCAGCCGGGCATGAAGGTCACCATGAGCTTCACCGGCAAGGCCGAAGCGGCCGAGCAGTTGCAGATGGTGGTCGGCTTCACCGCGGGCGGGGAAGACCGCAAGGTGCGCCTCAACCACCCCGGCGAAGACCGCTGGGTCAAGCTGGAGCGCGCGTTCAACGTGCCCGAAAACGCCGACCCCGATTCGTTCGAAGTCACTATCTTCCGGCGCGACGCGCCGGGCGAAGTCTGGTTCGACGACGTGCAGGTCTACACGCACGAATAGTTTCGCCCGCACCCACACACAAACGCGGGGCCGCTCCCGGCATGAGAGCGGCCCCGTTTTCGTTTGATTGCCGCCAGGCGCCCTGAAGGCGATTACGGCATCGAGGCCCAGGCCATGGATTCCAGCTTGTGGATGGCGAAGCCCGTCGCGCCGTAGGGGAACTGTGCGTCGTTGAAGACCTTCTCGCCGTCCACGGTCTTCACCAGGAAGCCCAGCGCCTGCCATTCCACGTGGCCATCCATATAGAGCACATTGCCGCCACTGGGCCAGTGCGAGAAGTGCTCCTTGTTGCCGCCACACATCGCGTCCCACATCACCGCGACCTCGCTCGCCGCTTCGGCACTGCTGGCCGGGTCATTGATATTCGTGATCAAGAAACGTTCAATGCCATCGCGCAAGCGGTAAATCGTGCTCGACCCGTCGTAGTCGGCCGGTGGCGCCGGCAACTCCAGGTCAGCCAGCTTGTTTTGCGGGCCTTCCTGCATGTGCGCCAGTATCGCTGCGGTGCGCGGGTTATCTGAGGGGCGCAGCTTCATGTCTTCGTTAAAGGCCCACGCCGAGTACTGGTAGGGACCCGAAGTAATCTCACACGCCTCGACGACACCGTTGGCCGTGCCTTCCCACTCGGTAAACCAATTGTCCGCCGTGCCTTCGTCGTACCGGCCGATGGCATCCGTCGCGCCCACCCACGAGGGGCAGATCATGACGTTGGCGTCGTTGAGGTACTCGGGATAAACCGATGCACCTTCGAAGCCCAGCCGCCATGGGTTGTATTCGCCGGCGCTGGTCCAGGTGTGCTGGTGCGGATAATAATTGCCCTCACTCTCGCTGGCGTACATCGCAAACACCAACCCCATCTGCTTCAGGTTGTTCTGGCAACTGGCACGGCGGGCCGATTCGCGGGCACGGCCCAGCGCCGGAAGGAGGATGGCCGCAAGGATGCCGATAATGGCGATGACGACCAGGAGTTCGATCAGGGTAAAACCCCGCTGTTTATGGGTAGACATGGTTCACGTTCTTTCCTGTTGAGCATTGTCTTGGTGGTCGGCGGACGGGGCGCAGCTACACCCCGCCCCGCGTCGTGCACGGATTCCGAATGGGCTCAGGTGCAGGAAAGACCGGGCGGAGCACGCGCCGAGTGCGCGTGGTCAAAGCCTTCGCTGGGTGCACGAGACAGACGCGCCGAAGGGGCCGGCGCCGGCACACGCGACGGCGCCCACGCCAGAGCATCGGGCATCGTGAAGAGCTTCGATTTGCCGCCGTGCGCGCTGAACAACAGACAGGCGAGGCAGCGCTCGAAGGCGTAGGCCTGCTCGTGCTCCGGGTCGGC